>NZ_PXYY01000039.1 GCF_003013245.1 Neisseria iguanae | reverse complement strand
CTTTTACAGCACCGGCAGCGGTACGGCCAGGCAAAATGGCGGCATACCGCCCTCTCGAAAAATCATCAATGGCAACAAACAGGCAATCTCTTGGGGCGGTAGCTTTTTGATTCTGCAATCAAGGCAGCCGTTTGGTGTCGGAGTGCGCCGTTTCGCCCGGATAAGGTTTTTGCCTGTTTTTTGAGTGTTTTTTCGACGGGCTTCCCAACTTTAGCCAAACGTTTCATGTCATACTTGGCTTGTTTGAAACGGTTGCCGGTACTGTTTTGCGGTGTCGGCAGTTGCCATCGTGCCGCCTAAGGATACGGTAAATGGTTGCTTTGCTGACTCGGCATTGCCGGGCCGGCGAAGTAACGGTGGTTTTATCCTGCGCGCTGATGTGGGGTGAGCTGGGTGTTTTTGTGGGTGTTCATTTCAGTATTGTCTTTCCAATACGGTAAACAACGCCGGCTTTTCTTACAGCTGCGGCTTTTGCACAAAGCTAAAATTTTCCGAAAATAATGATTTACCGTTCCCTATCCAACCCGGCTCCAAACTGCCCCATTCCCACCACCGGTCCGATACCATAATTACATACACAGATGAATGCTGTTGTACGATTACCACCTCCCAAATCCGCCGATGCCTTATCTTTTCACGCATTTTAACAAATCATTAAAGGGTTTAAGGCCGTCTTAAATTGCCCTAAACCGGCACAAGCATTAGAATACGGGTAATTAGAATACACTCAGACGCATTCAGCCTATGAACCCGATGCCCTTTATCGAAATGAAAGAGGTGGCTTTTGCCTATGGCGACCGCCCGATTCTAAGCAACATCAATTTCACGATTGGACAGGGTGCATTTGCCGCTGTGATGGGCGGTTCGGGCAGCGGCAAAACCACGTTGATGCGGCTGATTACCGGTCAGATTCATCCACAACAGGGGCAGGTTTTGATTGAAGGTCGCGATTTGGCTCGGTTTTCCGCTGCCGAACTGCACGAACACCGCCGCCGCATGGGCGTTTTATTCCAACACGGGGCGCTATTTACCGATTTGACCGTTTTCGACAACGTCGCTTTCCCTATGCGCGAACTGACCCAACTGCCGGAAGCGGTCGTTCGCGATTTGGTATTGCTGAAACTGAATGCCGTGGGTTTGCGCGGCGTAGAAAACCTGATGCCGTCCGAACTTTCCGGCGGGATGGCGCGCCGTGTCGCTTTGGCGCGCACAATCGCGCTCGACCCCGAAATCATGCTGTATGACGAACCGTTTACCGGTCTCGACCCAATTTCGCTGGGTGTGATTGCGCACTTAATCAGCCGTGCCAACAGTGCGCTGCGTTCGACCAGCGTGATGGTGACGCACGATATTGAAAAATCGCTGCAAATCGTCGACCAAGTGATTTTTCTGGCACATGGCGAAATTATGTTCAGCGGCTCACCTGCCGAAATGCGCGAACTCGATTCGCCGTGGGTGCGGCAGTTTGTCGGCGGCTTGGCCGACGGACCAGTAGCCTACCGCTATCCGGCGCAAACGACCTTGCAGCAGGATTTATTGGGCGGGTGAACCACATTGCAGCAGAATCATTTTTCAGACGGCCTCATCTTCCGTTCAGGCCGTCTGAAACATAAGGAAACACTGATGCCCGCAGCCAAAATACACAATTCGCAAAGGGCCGGCAACCATCAACGATGCTGCTGTCAGACTCGGCCTGACTTCAGCCCCACCTTGGAAATGCCTGGGTGCGGTATGAATTAACCAATATTTCGCGGCGGTTTGTTTTTTGGTAACAGTGTTTGTCTTCAGTCTGACCGACCAATATACACTGACCGACAATACTTTTTTGTTCATCACCCCGGGCACGTTTTTACTTTTATAGCCGGTCTATTCCGGCGTACGGATTTATTCATTTGACCCGCCGGTACGGACAAACCGTCGGCAAACAGCTGATCAGGATTCGGCTCATACCGGAAACGACGGCTGAACGGCTGAACGGTTGGCGGTGGCACAATTATGTGTTCAAACGCAAGCTGCTGGTCAATGTGTTCAACAGCATAACCGCCGTACCCGCCTTAATTAATGATTAATGCTTTTTTAGTGTTGTTCCCCGGCCGCAACCGCCGCCTACCGGAAGACATACCGGCAAACCATTGTGGCGGACGCCCCTGACGATTAATACCTTTTCCGGTTTCAGACGGCCTGATTGGTCAGGCCGTCTGAAAAGATACTGTTTTGACAATATGAATTTTATCCAATCCGTCGGCTCAAAAACCTTGGGCTTTATCCGCTCTCTCGGCAGCGTAACCCTGTTTCTGCTGCAAATTCTGGCGAAATCGGCCACAGCGTTTACCCGCCTGCGCCTGAGCATCCGCCAAGTGTATTTTGCCGGTGTGATGTCGGTCTTGATTATTGCCGTCTCGGGCTTATTTGTCGGCATGGTCATCGGCTTGCAGGGCTACACGCAGTTGGCGAAATTCAAAGCTGCCGACGTGTTGGGATATATGGTGGCCGCCTCACTTTTGCGCGAACTGGGGCCGGTGTTGGCGGCAATTCTGTTTGCCAGCAGTGCGGGCGGCGCGATGACCAGCGAAATCGGCCTGATGAAAACCACCGAACAGCTTCAAGCGATGAACGTGATGGCGGTTGATCCCGTTGCCCGCGTGGTGGCGCCGCGCTTTTGGGCTGGCGTGTTTTCCATGCCGCTTTTGGCTTCGATTTTCAACATGGCGGGCATTTTCGGCGGTTATCTGGTCGGCGTGCAATGGCTGGGTTTGGACAACGGCATTTTCTGGTCGCAAATGCAGAACAACATAACCATCGGCTACGATGTCATTAACGGTCTGATTAAATCGGCGGCGTTCGGCATGGCCGTGACCCTGATTGCTGTACACCAAGGCTTTCACTGCGTGCCGACTTCCGAAGGAATTTTACGCGCCAGTACGCGCACAGTGGTGTCTTCCGCCCTGACTATTTTAGCGATTGATTTTGTTTTAACCGCATGGATGTTTACCGAGTAACGACAATGAAAAAAAGTATTTTAGAATTTTGGGTCGGTTTGTTTGTGTTATTAGGCGTGGCGGCCTTGGGCTTTCTGGCTTTCCGCGTAGCGGGCGGGTCAGGCATGGGCACACAGCAAACCTATACCGTGTATGCCGATTTCAGCGACATCGGCGGTTTGAAATCCAATGCGCCGGTCAAATCGGCAGGCGTATTGGTCGGCCGCGTTTCCGGCATCACGCTCGACCCGAAAAACTACCAAGCGCGCGTCACCCTGAATCTTGACAAACAATATGAATTCAGCAGCGACGTTTCCGCCCAAATCCTCACCTCCGGTCTGCTCGGCGAACAATACATCGGCCTGATGCAAGGTGGCGATACGGAAAACCTGGCCGATGGCGACGCCATTACCGTGACCAGCTCGGCCATGGTATTAGAAAACCTGATTGGCAAATTCATCACCAGCTTCGCCGAGAAACAATCCGGTGATTCTGGCCCGAGCCATTCGGCCAACACCGGTTCCGCTCCATAAACACAACAATATTTTTAATTTTAGGAATAGATTAAACATGAAAAAATCAGCAGTTTTGAGCGCATTGGGCATCGGTGTGCTGGGCATCAGCTTGGCGGCGGCATCTCCTGCGGATGCCGTGAATCAAATCCGCCAAAACGCGACTCAGGTTCTGACCATCTTGAAAAGCGGCGATGCCAACACCGCCCGCCCCAAAGCCGAAGCCTACGCCATGCCTTATTTTGATTTCCAACGTATGACTGCTTTGGCCGTGGGCAACCCTTGGCGCACCGCCACCGATGCGCAAAAGCAGGCTTTGACCAAAGAATTCCAAACCTTGTTGATCCGTACTTACTCCGGCACCATGATGAAATTCAAAAATGCCACAGTGACTGTGAAAGACAATCCGGTGGTTGCACGCAACGGTAAAGAAATTACTGTGCGCGCAGAAGTGGGCGCGGCAGGAGAAAAACCGGTCAACATGGATTTCACGACCTACCGAAGCGGCAACCGCTACCGCGTGTACAACGTAGCCCTTGAAGGCGCGAGCTTGGTCACCGTTTACCGCAACCAATTCGGTGAAACAGTCAAAGCCAAAGGCATCGACGGCCTGATTGCCGATTTGAAAGCCAAAAACAGCGGCAAATAATCGTTAGGCGTACGGCTTCAGCCGTACCTTTTTACGGCAATTCCCTCACAGACTCGACAACATGAATTCAGAACTCCGCGACAGCGTGCTGTATCTCAGCGGCAACATCACCGCCCAAACCGTGACCGACGCAGCCTACCGCCAATTCGAACAGCTATGCCGCCTGAAAGAAACCAGCACGCTTGATTTGAGCAATGTCAGCCGCGCCGATTCCGCCTGCGTTTCACTGCTGCTGACCGCATTGCGTTTGAAAAACAAAGCCGTCGAACTGCACCATATTCCCGAATCGGTGCGTGCGTTGGCTGATTTGTATGAAATTAAAGACTGGGTGAACCCATGAAAAAAACTGCTGCTTCCCTGCTGCTCATCGGCTTATTCGCCGTCCAGCCGGCCTTTGCCGAACGCAATCCGGCCGACCCTTACGAGCCTTACAACCGCGCCGTATCCAAGTTCAACGACAAAGCAGACCAATATGTCATGGCACCCGTTGCCCGCGGCTACCGCAAAATCACGCCCAAGCCTGTGCGCACCGGCGTAAGCAACTTCTTCAACAACCTGCGCGACGTAGTCAGCTTCGGCAGCAACGTGCTGCGTCTCGACATCAAACGCGCCAGCGAAGATTTGGTGCGCGTCGGTCTCAATTCCACCTTCGGCCTGGCAGGTTTGATTGACATAGCAGGCGCAGGCGGTGTGCCGAACAACAAAAATTCCTTAGGCGACACCATGGCTTCATGGGGCTGGAAAAACAGTAATTACTTTGTCGTGCCGCTGATGGGGCCTTCTACAGTGCGCGACACCCTCGGCACCGCCGTGACCGTGGCTTATCCGGTGAAAAACGCCGTTTTTGAAACCAACGCCGGCCGCTGGGGCACCACTGCGCTTAATGCCGTCAACTCCCGCGAAAACCTGCTCGAACTGACCGACAGCTTGGAAGGGGCGGCCATCGACAAATACAGCTATACCCGCGATTTGTATATGCGCGTGCGCAACCGGCAAACCGGCGGCCAAACCATGCAAAGCCCAGATGAAGATATCGACATCGATGATTTGGTCGACAGCAACAGCGCCACGCAAAACGCGCCAATTGAAGCAGCCGAACCTGACACCGCCGCACCGGCTGACGACTGGAAAAACCTCCAACCTGCCGATAACGGTATGATTCGTCTGTATTGATCCAGCATGCCATACCAAGCCGTCTGAAACCGCTTATCTGCGTTCAGACGGCCTTTTCATTATTCCACCTTTGGGCTATCATTCCGTTACGGTCAGCAAAAGTGACCGGGTAAAGCTCTTTACAAAACCCCGGATTCGGGTCCCGTTCGAAGCTAAGCAAACGTGCAGACATCTCCTGAAATGGCTAAGCGTTCGAGAAACGCAGAGAGAAGAGATGTGCCAAAGATGGAGATTTGCAAAGATCCCGGGCAACATTTCCCACCTTACAAAAGGAAACCGCTATGTACGAAGTCAACCGCAGCGTCTTTTTACTCGTGCCGCTCGATCCGTTTTGGAACTGGCTGCAATCCCTGCCCGGCAACCATATGGCCGATTTGACTTTGGAAGATTTGCAGGCCGATGCCAATGCCTATCTCGTGCGTCCGTGTGAAACGTCCGACGAAGTATGGGATGAAATCGAATCGCGCTTTGAAGACATCTTCGCCGCTGAATTGGCCGACTGGTGCGAAGACGAAAGCGAATGGCCGGACTTGCACACCGATATCTTCAACGAATGGTTCGATATCCGGCTCTCTACCGTCATCACCGACTTAGAAGCCGAACCCTTGGCACGCGAAGCGTTTCAACCACTGAATTTGAATTGATGCGGGCTTTTTGGCCGTCTGAAAAAAATGTTTCATTGTTCCCTCACATCTTTCAGACGGTCCGAACCCTTTAATGGCAGGGCTGATGTCAAGCCGTCTGAATATGAACGAAATCCCGGCCACACCGTCCAAACCCTTCGTACTCCCTGACAAATCCAATGAACATCCGCGTCCGCAATTACCATATCGACAGTTACGGTCACGTCAACCACGCACGTTATCTCGAGTTTCTCGAAGAAGCGCGCTGGGCGTTTTTTGACCGACACGGTTTGTCGTCTCTGCTTGAAAATGTGCATTTGGTTGTCGCCCTTATCGATATCCGCTACCGCCGTGCCGCCGTTGACGGAAACGAATTGCGCATTCTCAGCCACATCAAAGAATTAACCGCGCGCCACTTGCATTTGATGCAAACTATCGAACTGGTCCACAGCGGCAAAACTGCCGTTGAAGCCGGCATCACGCTGATGCCCGTCAAAGCGGCTAGCGGCCGCAGCATCCGTTTTCCCGACAACCTTTTAACCTCACTCGAAGCCTTCACTACATGAAAAAACCGATTACCCTAGCCGCCGTTGCCCTTGTCGGCGCACTATTGGCCTTTATCCTGATTCCCGACAACAAAACCGCACCGGAATTTACCCTGACCGATTTGCAAGGACAAACGGTGAACAACGCAGGCATGCAAGGCAAAGTGACCTTTATCAATTTCTGGTTTCCGTCCTGCCCGGGCTGCGTGAGCGAAATGCCGAAAGTCATCAAAATGGCCAACGATTATCAAGGTAAAGATTTCCAAGTGTTGGGCATTGCCGAACCGATTGACCCGATTGAAAACGTACACCAATACGTCAAAGAATACGGCCTGCCGTTTGCCGTGATGTACGACGAAGGCGGCATCGTCGGCAAAGCCTTCGGCACGCAGGTTTACCCGACGTCTGTTCTCATCAATAAAAAAGGCGAAATCTTGAAAACCTTCGTCGGCGAGCCGGATTTCAACAAGCTCTATCAAGAAATCGACCAAGAATTGGCGAAGTAAACGATCCCACAAAAAGGCTGAGCCTTTGCAAAACCCTAGATTTGAGTGCGGTTCGAAGTTATAGCAGCGCATAACAAAGAAATGCGGCAAAGATAGGGATTCTGAAAAGGTCTCAGGTGAAAGCAATAACCGCGATTGTTTACCCAATATATTGAGAAATGAAGCCTGTAAAACCCCAAAAGGCGTATCACCTTTCAAACCCTTATGCGGCTTAAGCGTATTATAAAAATTCACAAAACGGCACAACGCCTTTTGCCGGTGTTCCGAATCCTTAAACAGAAACTTATCATGCCGCATTTGCATTAAAGTGCGGATAACCTGCCCGGCTTTACCGTTGGTTTGCGGTCGGGCAAGACGGCCAGGTAAAATAACTGCCTCCTGTCCGCCGGAATAGTCATCAATCGCGACAAACAGATAATCCCTCGGGTCGGTTGCTTTTGATTTTACAATAAAGGCAGCCGTTTGGTGTCGAAATACACCATTTCACCAGGAGGGGATTTCTCAATGACCTTCCCAACTTCAGCCAAACGTTTCATGCCATACCTGGCTTGTTTGAACGGTTGTCGCTACTTGTTTTGCGGTACGCGAATTGCAGCCGTGCGGCCTTAAGGGTACGGTTACTCTGCTGACTGGGGATTGCCGGGCCGCCGGCGAAGTAATAACGGTGATTTTATCCTGTGTATAGGTGTGCCAAACGGGTTTGGCGTTGCTGCAGGGTTCCAGCCGGGTATTTTTGTGGGTGTCCATTGCCGTATTGTCTTTCAAATACTGTCAACAACGCTGGCTTTTCTTACACGTCAGGCCGTCTGAAACATCTGTTTCAGACGGCCTTTGATTCAATCAAAATCAGCGATTAAGCTTTTCCCTCAAAACGCTTCGCAGCTTCCTCCCAATTCACCACGTTCCAAAACGCTTTGATGTAATCCGGACGGCGGTTTTGATATTGCAGGTAGTAGGCGTGTTCCCACACGTCTAAGCCGATAATCGGGCAGCCTTTGCAACCGGCCACGTCTTCACCCATCAGCGGAGAATCTTGGTTGGCGGTCGACACGACTTTCAAGCGTTTGCCGTCCAACACCAGCCACGCCCAGCCCGAACCGAAACGGCTGGCAGCCGCTTTTTCAAATTCAGCTTTAAAGTCGTCCACCGAACCGAAATCGCGTTCGATGGCTTCTTTCAGACGGCCTTGCAAAGTCGTGCCGGTTTTCAGGATTTTCCAAAAGAACGAGTGATTAGCATGACCGCCCGCATTGTTACGCAACACGGTCCGCTTGTCGGTCGGCAGCATTTTCAAGCACGCAATCAATTCTTCCGCCGGCAAATCGGCAAATTCAGGCAGCGACTCCAAAGCCGCATTGGCATTGTTGACGTAAGCCTGATGGTGTTTGGTGTGGTGGATATTCATCGTCATTTCATCGAAATGCGGCTCCAATGCATCGTAGGCGTAGCCCAGTTCGGGTAAGGTATAAGCCATGTGAGTTCCTTTCTCTCTTGAGGTTATATGCGCCGATAAAAAAATGTTGATATTAATTTTTATTTGAAAAATATGCAAGCCCAACCGCACTGCGCCAAAGATAGGCACACAAGTCCTTGACTTATCCCTTATAATAAACCCCAACCCTAACTATTTTTCAGACGGCCTCCCTCCAATTTTTTAAGCCAGGCAGTACCACCAACAGACCGGCTGAACGCACAAGCAACGTTTGAATATCTTTGAGAAACACATGAAATTTATTGATGAAGCAAAAATCGAAGTTGTTGCCGGTAAAGGCGGCAACGGCGCAGCCAGTTTCCGCCGCGAGAAATTCGTGCCGCGCGGCGGCCCTGACGGCGGTGACGGCGGCAGAGGCGGCAGCGTGTGGGCTGAAGCCGATGAAAACTTAAATACCTTGGTCGAATACCGTTTCGCCAAACGCTACCAGGCCAAAAACGGCGAAAAAGGCCACGGTGCCGACCGCTACGGCGCAGGCGCAGACGACATCACCCTGCATATGCCCGTCGGTACACTTATCCGCGATGTCGATACCGATGAAATTGTTGCCGATCTCACCCACCACGGCCAGCGGGTATGTCTGGCACGCGGCGGCAAAGGCGGTTTGGGCAACATCCATTTCAAATCGTCGGTCAACCGCGCCCCGAAACACGCCACCCCGGGCGAAGAAGGTGAAGCGCGTTCACTGCAATTGGAATTGAAAGTCTTGGCCGATGTCGGCCTGCTAGGCATGCCCAACGCCGGCAAATCCACCCTGATTTCCGCGGTGTCTGCTGCGCGCCCGAAAGTAGCCGGTTACCCGTTCACCACCCTGCACCCCAATCTCGGCGTAGTACGCATGGATGAAAACCACAGCTTCGTCATGGCAGACATCCCCGGCCTGATTGAAGGCGCAGCAGAAGGTGCGGGGCTCGGCCACCGCTTCCTCAAACACCTCTCCCGCACCGGCCTGTTGCTGCACGTGGTTGATTTAGCACCGTTTGACGAAACCGTTAACCCTGCCGAAGAAGCCTTGGCAATTGTGGAAGAATTGCGAAAATACGATGCGGCACTCTACAGCAAACCACGCTGGTTGGTACTCAACAAACTCGATATGCTCAACAAAGAAGAGGCTGAAGCCCGTGCTGCCGCATTCCTCGAACAAATCGGCTGGAACCACCCCGCCCCCGACGACCGCTTCGAATTTGACATGACTACTCCGCGTCTTTTTAAAATCAGTGCCTTAGCGCACCAAGGCACACAACACATGGTACATCAAATCAACCGATACCTGATTGAGAAAAAACGGCTCGCCGCCAAAGCCGTTGCCGAAACCATGAAACAGGTAGAAACCGATACATCTGTTTTCAAAGCCGAATAAGGCCGTCTGAAGCCGGACACACAGCGCAGACTTCCGCCACGATTTGAGAAAAAGCCGTTGCAAAACAAACTTCGGCGTGGCTTTCACCCGCAAAAACCAATCCTGAAAGGATGCCTGAAATGAACAAACACATCTTCGCCCTCCTGCTGGCGGCCGCAACCCTCAGTGCCTGCGCGGCTCGGTCGGAACCCACACTCGGCAGCGACCGCGACGCCCACGGCTGCATCGGCTCGGCAGGTTACAGATGGTCGGCATTGAAACAAGAATGCGTACAACCTTGGGAAGCCGCCGACCTCAAGCTGGACGATCCCGCCAACGACACCTTGGCCGTGTATGTGATTCTGTCGGCAGACAAAGCTCAAGCTGAAATCTTCGCCGCCAATGTGCCGGAAAACACCGTACTCGATGCGGTAAAAGGCGGCTATGCCTCGAAAGACGGCAAACTGCGCCTGCAAAACAGTACACAAGGCTGGCAATGGCGCAAAATGCCTTGATTGGGTCAAATACTGTTTTAATTGAAAATAGGGTTGGTTTCAATAACCCAATTTCAATAACCCGATAAGCGTAGATAAGGCTTTGATTGAACTTCTTGAAGATAAAGTCTGCAATAAAACCTGATAAAAAAGGGGCCGTAATGCCTGACTTGGAAAATAAGCTACATCATTATTTGTATGGCATCTTATTTTTGACGGCAATGGCAGCAGCATTGTTTGTAGGTTTTCCGATGGAAAAACCGAGAAAAATCGACAGTTACAAGATTCATGATATGCCGTTCAAGCAAAAACTGGTATTGCAGCCGGGGCAAGAGCAGGAATTTTATTTTCGTCTGAAAACCGATGATAAGAAAAACTACGCAAGCCAAATGGTCGGGGTGGCGTTTTTGATACCTGCTGACGATGATGTTTTACTGAGGAAACTCATAGACAAAATCGATGCCGGCCAACTACCGTTTGACGTTTCGTTGGTGTATTACCACAAAGACGGGGGGTAGGCTGACTTCAGTCAGGCTGACGGACGTGACTTCGGTATTTTCCACAGAAGCCGACCGTATTCGAGATTATTCGCAAAGAGTGTAGTATCGCTTCCCAATAAGAGCTTATGATGGGTCGTCCCATACCATTGGCGGTAGGGAATACTTGGAGAAACGATATCTTTTGAGTGTATTCAAACAGGCGGATATTACCGGCTGAGCATCAAACCGGTGGCAGGCGTGGATTATCCCAAGGTGGATATGGAAATCTTTGGTGAGAAAGAATATTCAGGAAAATGAGATAGGAGGTAAGAGCAATGAGTGATAAACAATATACCGTCACCATTTATGTGGCTGCGCCCGGTACGCCGCTATTGGATTAGCATGGGCAACCAAAATTACTGGAAAGCAGCAAGCAGGACACCTCTTTGGTCAGCCATATCTACTACGCCGTCAGTGATGGCAGGCAGAAACATGCCCCTTTCTGTATTGGAAGTAACGGCCCGTGCAGCTGCCGGTATACCCGGTATCCGGCCTGATTCCGCCCTGTTGTTTTACCGTAAAATCCGCCAAGCCATCGCTTACCGTTCAGAACTTCGGGCAGATGAAATTTTTGATGGCCCGGTTGAATGAGACGGGGTTGTTTTGGCAGGCAGTGCAAAGGCAAACGCGGTCGGGGTGCTGCCGGTAAAGTGGCTGTTTTTGGTATTCTAAAACGACAGGGTAAGGTTTAACCGTTGTCGTTAAAGGTAACTTTATGCCGGTTATTAAATGAAAACCATTGCCTGACGGCATTGTTTATCCCGATTGCTGCAAAAGCCGTGATGTGCTTGATGTGGGTGAATCCACTTGTCACCGTGCCAGTCACTGTACGCATTTTGTAGGACGGCAAAACCACATTAACGGGATGGAAAATTTTTGGACCGGGCAAAGCGCATGCTACGGAAATAGAATGAAATTGACTGGAAATCTTTTCCATTATTCCGGAAAGAATGCAGGTTTCGTTTTAACTTTGGCGCACCATAAAGGGCAGCTTAAAATTTTGCGAATTTGGTGTGATATTTAAGGCTAATCTACGTCAGCTCCTAATTTATTTATTATCTAATCCTACTGAGTTTGTTAAAAATGATGATAAACCTCTACAACACCCTAACCCGTCAAAAAGAACCCTTCGACCCTATCAACCCCGAAAATGTACGCATGTATGTGTGCGGCATGACCGTCTATGATTACTGCCACCTCGGTCATGCCCGCGTGATGGTGGTGTTCGACATGATTGCCCGCTGGCTGCGCACGCGAGGCTATCCGCTCACTTACGTGCGCAACATCACCGACATCGACGACAAAATCATCGCACGCGCGGCCGAAAACGGCGAACCCATCGGCGACTTGACCGCGCGTTTTATCGCGGCGATGAACGAAGACGCGGCAGCTTTGGGTGTGTTGCGTCCTGATGCCGAACCTAAGGCCACGGAAAATATTCCGCAGATGATTGCAATGATTGAGCGGCTGATTGCCAACGGCAAGGCATATGCGGCGGATAACGGCGATGTGTATTACGCTGTACGCGAGTTTGCCGCTTACGGCCAGCTTTCGGGCAAATCACCAGGTGATTTGCGCGCAGGCGAGCGTGTGGAAGTAGACGGTTTCAAGTGCGACCCGTTGGATTTCGTACTATGGAAAGCGGCCAAAACAGGCGAACCGGCATGGGAAAGCCCGTGGGGGCAAGGACGTCCTGGGTGGCACATCGAATGCTCGGCGATGAGTGAAAACCTGTTCGGCGATACGTTTGATATTCACGGCGGTGGCGCAGATTTGCAGTTTCCGCACCATGAAAACGAAATCGCCCAAAGCGTGGGCGCACACGGTCATTCTTGTAGCCACAACCATGGCGGTAAAGCAGTTGAAAGCCACGTGAAATACTGGCTGCACAACGGCTTTATCCGTGTCGACGGCGAAAAAATGTCCAAGTCGCTGGGTAATTTCTTCACCATCCGCGAAGTGCTGAAACAATACGATCCGGAAGTGGTACGCTTCTTTATCTTACGCGCCCATTACCGCAGCCCACTGAATTATTCCGACATGCATCTTGACGATGCCAAAGGTGCACTCACCCGCCTCTATACTGCGCTGAAAAACACTACGCCGTCTGCAACGTTTGACGCAGATAATGATTATGTCCGCCGCTTCCAAGCCGCGATGGATGATGATTTCGACACCGTGCAGGCGATGGCGGTGTTGTTCGAACTGGCAAATGAAGTGAATAAAACCCAAAACGCTGCCTTCGCCGCCTGCCTGAAACATTTGGCCGGCAACATCGGTCTGTTGCAGCGTGACCCGACCGAGTTTTTACAAGGCGGCAACGTTTCAGACGGCCTGTCGAACCATGAAATCGAAGCCTTGATCGAAGCCCGCCAGCAGGCACGGGCCGGTAAAAATTGGACTGAATCCGACCGAATCCGCGATTTATTGGCAACAGAAAATATCATTCTGGAAGACAAATCCGGTGTGACCACTTGGCGCCGTGGTTGAAACCCGACTTAAGGCATCGTTGTTCTAAAATTTTTTAGGTCGGACGAGGCCTTTTATGATTGCGTTTCACCATACCGCCGATTGCAATAATTAAAACATTAATATTATGCAGCCATTGAACACCAGCTCCCATTCGTATCACCCATTTCCAACATAAATCAATTATAAACAATGACATAAAAAATTTACTCAATTCACAGTTAGCTTTTTGATACGAATCTATATGACCGAGACATTTTTGTTATCAACATGATTAATTTTATCTTAACAATATTTAAAATATCTCATCAGTATTCTCCGCCTTACTATCCGATTTGTATTTTTCCAAGCATTTCCCTTTGAATGAACTGTACCATAGTGGTAAACACAATCGGCTTGTCCCAATTTTCAGACAACAGTTTGTTTTGCCAGCTTTGCTTTTCCGGGTCAAGGTTGGAATGGTGTTCCAACACCCAATCATCGCCCAGAATTTGGCGAATGGCATCAGCGTTTTGCCCAATGATGGAAGTGTAGGGAATGATGCAGATAATGCTGTCTGATTGATGCTTTTGCGCATAATGAAGCATAATGCAGACTGGCCAGGGTTTTGCCGCCTGTCGGCACGGTCAGCGTGTATACCCTGTGGATCGCTCACTCTATCCAGACAAATATTGGAAATTTGTTGGCGGATTTTATCAATCGAATAGCAGAGCTCAAATGTCGCAAGATGGTTTTCCAGCTTATCATATGGCTTTAACTGCTTAGAAAATTTAATCTCTTTTTGACGGAAACTTGATGGCTCTTTTAATTTTTCGAAGATTGTCAACAAAGGAGCCGCATCTGCTATTTTCGTGATGCAGAGCTTCCCTCCTAATAAGATAAGGAGAAACCAAATTCCTCTACTGTTGTTATCAATTCGGCTATTTTGGCTGCTTTGGCCTTAAGCGGCTGCAACAAAGATACGGCCGAAGCAGGCAAGCCGAAAAAGCTTGAATGTATCACGCCTGCCAAACTGGGTGGCGGCTTTGATCTGACCTGCAAACTGGCACAAACCGGCCTGAGAGATACCGACCAGCTAAAAAACAATACGCGTGATATTATGCCGGAAGCCAGAGGGTGATATCCTACAATAAAATCATGTCCGACGATCCGGCCAACGGTGATGCGCTTGTGGCCTTCCCGATCGGTTCATGATTGAATCTGGCACAAGGTAAATTCAGCCAATATACCGAAAAAAAGTGCGCTGACTGGCTGCGGGCCGCACCGACTACGGCATGGTGCCCATAAATGCCGAGTCCCCTCTAAAAACCTTGAACGATTTGGCCGACGCACTGAAAAAAGATCCTAAATCAATCCATCAGCTTCGGCGTAGGCGGTCAAGACTGGCTGCTCACCGCCACTGTTTCCCGACTGCTGGCCGCATGGTCGGATATTCCGTTGCCGACGCTGGGTTTGGGACGCGCACCCAGCAGCGTAGCGGAAATGACCATTACCGCCAAAGTCTTGCAACTGGGCATGCCACCCGTAACTGCTTTTCATGTATTGTGCATGGCGGTAGTTGGTTTGGCAGGTTGGCTGTATGACATATTAGATCGGCATTTCGGCATGAGGAAACATTGAAGCATTCAATAAACAGGCCGTCTGAAAATTTCAGACGGCCTGTTTATCATTTCAATAATCAGTTATAATCCAATCGGTATATTGAATCCAATATACTTAATTTATGAATATTAAGGAAAAACCGATGAAGATATTAATGACTGCTGTGTTATTGAGTATGACCGCTGCGGCCTATGCCGCGCCTGCGGATATTGTAGTGCCGATGTCGCTGTTGAATGCGCAAAACGGCGATAAAGTGGCGGGTGAAGTACGCATAAGCCAAAGCAAATACGGTGCGGTATTCGCCCCGAAAATCGACGGTTTGGCGCAAGGCATTTACGGTTTCCACATCCATGAAAACCCAAGCTGTGCGGCCAAAGAAAAAGATGGCAAACTGATTGAAGGCTTGGCGGCAGGCGGCCACTGGGATCCTAAAAAAACCGGTGCGCACAAAGGCCCTTGGGACGACAGCGGCCACTTAGGCGATTTACCTGCTTTAGCGGTAGATGCCAACGGCCATATCCAGCCGGTTGTCGCGCCGCGCATCAAAAAAATCAGTTCGCTCAAAGGCCGCTCGCTGATGATTCACGCCGGCGGCGATAATTACAGCGACCATCCGGCTACCCTTGGTGGCGGCGGTGCACGCAAATACTGCGGTGTAATTGCCAAATAAGTTTGAGAGACAGCAAAAGGCTGTCTGAAATCTCAGGTCTATTCTCATTTCGTCTGCATTGCACATTTTTGAGCAAAAAAGCGCGTATACCAGGCAAAAGGCACAGCAAGGTTGGACCCTGCGCGCATTTCCAACGCGGTAGGCGTATTTTATGCCGGAAAGAAGCCGCATGATGAAATGAGAACATGCCCTAATATTTCAGACAGTCTGAGACCTTCTACCAAATCCCTATTTTTTGCACATTTCTTCGCACTATACTTCTCGAACGCAAGCCAGCCTATCTCATAATATCTCTGCGCATTCTGCGGCGCTATTGCTTTGACCCGCACTCAACTCTGAAGCTTTAGCAAAGATCTCAGCTTTTTACATCACCGGCTTCAATCCAACAGATTCTTTTTCACCACCGCCGGATTACCGGCAGCCACAGAATACGGTGGCACACTTTTAGTCACCACCGCACCTGCACCGATAATCAAGCCTTTGCCGATGGTCACCCCGCCCATAATAATGGCACGTCGGCCAATCCACACATCGTCTTCAACCACAATCGGATTGGTGTCGGTATAGCCGGAAAACTGTTTGGTTTCTTTATCAAATTTGTGGCTATTGGAATAAAACAAACATTCCGGCCCCATCATCACATTTTTGCCGATAGTCAGGCCGTAGCAGATTTCGCAGTCCACGCCGATGCCGAATGGTCGCCCACCACCGTGTCTTTCAACACATACGCACCTTTTTCTATGTTTACATCGTTGCCTAGATGCGGCGAAATTTGGCGGGCAAATGCGGCACGGATTTTTTTGGCTAATTTGCCAAACGGCCTGCTGTAAGACGCAGGCAACCATTTGCCGGCCATTCTCAACAATACCAAAAACAGCTTTGCTTTCATTACATTTCCTCACAGAAAATCTTATAGATGCCAATATAAATTGATTAGACATCATACACCACAAGTTTCATCCGCCTCCCGATAATATTTGCACCGCGCTGTTGCAAAACATCCCCAATACCGCAATACCTGCTTGACGAAACAGTAAAAAAACAGCAATAATCGCACCCTTATCTTGAAGCATAGGCAAAACCCCTATGCCCGCTTAATCGAAAGGAAACAACATGCAACAAGGTATTCACCCCAACTACCGCGAAATCACTGTGACCTGCTCTTGCGGCAGCAAATTCGTGACTAAATCCGCGATGGAAAAAGACAGCTTCAACATTGAGGTTTGCTCTTTGTGCCACCCATTTTACACCGGCCAACAAAAAATCGTTGATACCACCGGTCGCGTGGACAAATTCAACAACAAATTCGGCAACTTGTTCAAACGCTAATTGCCCGTTGGAATAAAGACTGCTCTGGTAGTCTTTCATTTCAGACGGCCGCGAAACCTTTGTAAAATACTCCCCTCTTAGACCGTTGTTATCGGATGCCAATCCGATAACAACGGTCATTCGCCTTAGGCTATTTTATCCGTAATATGATATTGTCTTTGAAGAGGTTGATGAAATACCAGTTTCGCATTTCAGCATAATATTCTGAATTTCAACGGCCGGATTATCGAGTCGGTATCCGATAACAACAGATATTGTTTTATTGGTTTAGCCTGAATTTTATACAAATCCCGGTTCTGTCCGGCTTTCAGGCCGTCCGAAAACCAATACTACCGGAAAAGGCTTTCGCACCTTTCCCGCATAAGCATTCCCCGATTTGGCCGTAATTTATTACACTGGCGCATCCATCTGATTTTTGAAACCGCCGCATCATGCTGACCTACACGCCACTGGCTTCCCGCCAACCTGCTAAAACCCACGAAAAACCATGGCTTTTGCTGCTGATGGCATTTGCTTGGTTGTGGCCGGGCGTGTTTTCGCATGATTTGTGGAATCCCGACGAATCAGATTTGTTTACCGCCACCGAAACCCTACTCAACAGCACCGCTTCGCCGCTGGTGGCGCATGTTTTCGAGCAGCATAATTTCCATATTTCGCCGGTTTATTTATGGGTTGCCGGCACATTTCAGACCCTGCTCTCGCCTTGGGCGGCCGATGCTTATGCGGCCACGCGTTTTGCCAGTGTGTTTTTTACCGCTATCGGTTTGCTATTGTGCGGTTTTGCCGGTTTCAATTTTTTAGGCCGCCACCACGGCCGCAGCGTGGTGTTGATTTTAATCGGCAGCATCGGTTTGTTGCCGATGGCGCATTTTATCAGCGATATATCGGCCGTGTTTGCCGCGTTAGGTATGGTGTTGTGCGGTTTTTCGCTGGCACACAAACGCGTGATTGCCGGTGCGGTGCTGCTGGGCAGCGGCTGGGCGTTGCTGTCGCTGACAACCGGTTTTTTATTGCCGCTGGCCTTGATTGTGATGGCCTTTGCCTTGGTTCTGCATCCTCAATGGCAGTTCAAACGCTATTACCTAACCTTAATCGGCGCGTTTGCTTTCGCGCTACCGCTCATGGTGGTGTATCCGCTGTTACTGCTGTATTTGCAGCCGGAATGGTTCGAAATATGGCGCAATTCCTATATGTTCGGCACTTATGGCGGACTGGTTCATTTTCAGACAGCCTTTAATCTGCCTTATTACCTGAAAAACCTGCTCTGGTTTGCCCTGCCTGCATGGCCGTTGGCAGCGTGGACGTTCAGCCGCATCAAGATGAACGCACAAGGCTGGAGCGGTTTGTGCCTGGCCTGGCTGATTTTGGCTACTGCACTCTTGGCCTTCAATCCGCAACGTTTCCAAGACCATCTGATTTGGCTGATGCCGCCGTTGGCCTTGCTCGGCGCGGCACAACTCGACGGCTTGCGACGTGGTGCGGCGGCTTTTATCAACTGGTTCGGCATCATGGCTTTCGGTTTGCTGGCGGCTTTTATATGGGTTGGTTTTGCGGCCATGAATTATGGTTGGCCGGCCAAACTGGCCGAACGCGCGGCTTATTTCAGTCCGTATTACCTGCCGGAAATCAACCCGTTCCCGATGGCGGTGGCGATGCTGTTCACGCCTTTGTGGTTGTGGGCGATTACACGCAAACACATTCGCGGCCGCCAAGCCGTGACCAACTGGGCAGCCGGAGTAACCCTGACTTGGGCTTTATTGATGACTTTGTGGCTGCCGTGGCTGGACGCCGCCAAAAGTTACGCACCAGTGGTCAAACAGATGGAATGGTCGCTGTATCCTGAATTGCGCCATCAACTCACCGAAGGCCACGAATGCATCAGCGTGGACACATATGACCACCGCAGCCGCATTGCTTGGGTACAATACAGTAATTGGGATTTGAAACCCGACGACCCAAACTGCCGCTACCGATTGGTGCGGCAGCCGCAACATACCGCCGCACCGCAAGGTTGGACGAAGCTCTGGCAAGGCGCACGTCCGCGCAACAAAGTGGAAGGTTTCGCCCTATTGCGTCGCGATGCTTAAAATCTACTGTTTGAAAGGCCGTCTGAAATTCAATGTTCAGACGGCCTGAAATTTTTGCAAAATCCCCATCTTCAGCACATTTCTTTGCGATGTACTTTCCAAACGCTTCATCTGATTCAGGCACAGCAGCAATAAAGTACGGTTGTTGCGGCAAATAGGTTTTTTATATTGAACGCCTTATTGGTAATTCTTTCCCTATGATTAAAATTACACGCGATTGATGTGCCGTCGGCATTGGGTTTGCCGCCGAATCGCGAAAAAATTGCAACGTCGTCATAAAATATACTGTACGGTGAAATGAAAACACCCTCTAACACAAAAGTAGTATAAGTATCGGCTTGATACCTGATTGACTCCTAACCAAACACCCTTTCATCAGCGCGTTTCACACATAAACCGAAACCTTTGCAAAACCCTTCCCCTAAAACCAAAAAAGTTTACTTAGGTTATTAAATAAGCTTTTTTTGTGGCCAAAAGGCCCTTATATTTCAGGGGTAAGTAGCAAAAAAGGTGATAAAAATCGCTGAAAGCCTTATTCTGTAAGGTTTTTAGAGGTTCAATACCCGTGGCGGCAAAAAATGCCCTTTTTACAGATCAAAACAATTGAGAAAAAGCAGTCGTCAAAATGGCCGCTGTCAATGCAAAAGCTGTCATAGGCATTTTGACGGCGGCAAACGGCTGAATAACGCTGACCTTTGGCAGGCTTATACATGCGGCAAACAAACCGCCGCGCAGCTTGCCAAACACCACCGCCGCAGTCGTCAAACCACCAGCCGGCGTTTGCATCAAGCTGCGGCCCCAAGCTGTCCGGCAAGTTTGTTTTACCGCGCCGGATAAAGTCAATGTCATCACGGATACGGCCTATTTTGGCAAAACCTTTGGCGTAACGGTGTTGTACGGCAGCACCAGCAAACAGGCATTGCCAGCAGATGCGGTAAAGTATAAAACCAATGCGCTTTATCTTGAAGCGCCCCGGAGTTTGCAGAAAAAAGGTATTCATATACAGGCCGTTATTTGTGATGGGCGGCGGGGGTTAACTGGTTTGTTTCCTGGCATCCCAGTACAATTGTGCCGGTTTCACCAGGTCAAAACCATCAACCGCCATCTGACCCGCAACCCAAAAACAGCAGCAGCACAAGAACTTCGCAAAATTACGCTGCCCTTGAAAACCTGCAGTAGGGCCGCCTTCACCGCACTGTTAAAAGACCGGCATAAGCAGCATAAAAACTTTCTCAATGAACACACCGTAAATACTGAAACCGGTAAACCCCGCTACACCCACGGACAGCTAAGAAGCGCCTATAACAGCTTGAAAAACAACTTGCCTTATCTGTTTGCTTTTGAGTACCATCCTGATTTCAATCTTCCGAAAACCACTAATTTGCCAGAAGGCAAGTTTGGTGGCTTGAAGACGAACTGAGTGTTCATCAGGGGATGAAAAAGAGTATAAGACAATGTTTATCAATGATTGTTTCTCTAAAAAATAGGGAAAAACCGCCTTTTTTGTTACTTACCCCTATATTTTCTATATTCCCCTTCTTCATAGGGTATTTCCGCCTTTCAATCAACGGCAGCAGGCACACGGAGTCTGCTGGCAGACTTTAGTTAGGTTGGCACAAACCGCCTTTAAACGGCTTTGCGCCGTTACTGTTAGCAGCTTGAAATAAGAAGCACGGTTGGATGGAATGTACGGCGCAGCGTCCCGAAACGCTGTTCCATGACATAACGCGTTTTCGGCAACGCTTATTT
>NZ_PXYY01000038.1 GCF_003013245.1 Neisseria iguanae | reverse complement strand
GTCTGCCTGTTTCCGCTGCCCCGGAGCCGTACGCAAACCGATTTATACGACCAATGCGGCAGAGGCGGTACACCGCCAGTTTCGGAAGCTGGCCAAAACCCAAGGCGCATTCCCCAATGAAACCGGCCTGCTGAAGCTTTTATATGGCGGTATCGGTAAGGCTTCGGGGAAAAATGGACGATGCCGATTGCAAACCGAGGGCAGACGCTCCCGCAGTTGGCGGTTTGTTTTGACGGCCGGACGGCATTATCCGGTTGTAGAATTCAAACTGACACAGGATTTTGAACGGCCTCTGACCGATTCGTATTTCCGGCCTAGCGAGTTAATGGTAATTTTATCCTGCGCATAGGCGTGCCTTCTGATTACGGCTGCGGTACACTCCAATCACTGTCGGTCAAATCATAGATTTTCTGAATCTCTTTTAAAATGTTGTCGAAATCAATATTCAAATCTTTCAGACGGCCTGTACGGATATCAAATACCCAACCGTGTACCACCGGAAATCTTTCCTCTAAATAACGCTTTTGCACACCGGCGCTTTTGATGACGTTGATGCATTGTTCCTGTACGTTTAATTCCACCAAACGGTCGTAACGTACTTGCCCGTCTTCAATGGCATCCAATTCTTCGCGGTGCAGGCGGTACACATCGCGGATACAGCGCAACCAAGGATTGAGCATGCCGTAATCTTTGGCTTGCATAGCTGATTTCACCCCGCCGCATTCGTAGTGGCCGCAGACAACAATGTGTTTTACGTTTAAATGATAAACCGCATAATTGATAACGGATGCTACATTAATATCGATGGCATTCACCATATTGGCGATATTGCGATGCACAAACACTTCGCCCGGCTGCATGCCCATCATGTCTTCTGCGGTGACACGGCTGTCGGAACAGCCGATGTAGAGATATTCCGGCGTTTGGTTGATGGAAAGCTTGTCGAAAAAATGCGGGTCGTTACGCAATTGCTGCTCGGCCCATCGGCGGTTGTGTTCAAAAATATCTTGTTTGGTTTTAGACATGCTATTTTCCTAAAAACAGGCTCATGCGGAAGTCTAGGTTGATTTACCCGATTAGACAAGCCCGAAGGCATAAAAAGGTCGTCTGAAAGTTGCACCCCCGTTCTAAAGTAGCAATCTGGATTATCTATAAGTACAAGCCATTGGCATGAAAATCGGTTTAAACAGACAAAACGAAGCCGTTTGCCCGTATTCATCTGCCCTATACAGAATCTTACACTCGCAAACATTGACCGGCTTGGTTGAAAAGACGACAATCAGCCGACAAGTAACGGATTTTATGATGCCTTTTCCATTAAATTGTCTGAAAACGAAAGCAACCATGACAAGAAACGAATTAATCGCAGCCCTGCCCAAAGCCGAATTACACATCCACATAGAAGGTACGTTCGAACCGGAATTGATGTTTGAAATCGCCCGACGCAACGGCGTAAAAATTCCTTACGCCAATGTAGATGAAGTACGCGCCGCTTATGATTTCCACAATCTGCAATCCTTCTTGGATATTTATTATGCCGGTGCGGCAGTCTTGCTGTATGAGCGCGATTTTTACGATTTGACCCGCGCGTATTTGCTGCGCTGTCGTGAAGATAATGTTACCCATACCGAAATTTTCTTCGATCCACAAACGCATACCGCACGCGGCGTAGCTTTTGAAACAGTGTTAAACGGCATTGAACGGGCCTGCCGTGAGGCGCAGGAAAAATGGGGTATTTCCAGCTGCCTGATAATGTGTTTCCTGCGCCATTTGTCAGAAGAATCGGCATTTGAAACGCTGGCACAGGCCTTGCCGTTTCGCGACAAAATCACCGCCGTCGGTTTGGACTCCAGTGAAGTCGGCCATCCACCCGCTAAATTCAAGCGTGTGTTTGCCAAAGCACGTGAACATGGTTTTTTGGCGGTGGCGCATGCCGGCGAAGAAGGGCCGCCGCAATATGTATATGAAGCATTGGATTTGCTCAAAGTCACACGTATCGATCACGGCGTACGTTCGGCAGAAGATGATGCGCTGATGCATCGTTTGGTTGAATTGCAAATACCGCTGACAGTTTGTCCTTTGAGCAATCTGAAGCTCAAAGTCGTCAATGATTTAAGCCGGCACAATCTGCGACACATGCTGCAACGCGGTGTGTTGGTGACAGTGAATTCGGATGACCCCGCCTACTTCGGCGGCTATGTAAACCAAAATTTTATCGAATTGGCCGAGGCTTTGGATTTGAGTAATGACGACATCCGCATACTGTGCAAAAATTCGTTCAAAGCCTCGTTTATCAGTGACGCGGAAAAAAAAGCATGGTATCGTCACATCGATGAGACCGTTTAACCGTAGGGCTTAACTTATCCAGAAAGGAATCACCATGGCTCAAGTAACTTTCAAAGGCGAACCGGTAGAAGTAGGCGGCACGCTGCCCCAAGTCAGCCAAACCGCCCCTGCATTTACATTGGTTGCCACCGATTTATCCGAAAAAAGTCTGTCGGATTTTGCCAACAAGCGAAAAGTGCTGAATATTTTCCCAAGCATCGATACCGGCATTTGCTCGAAATCAGTACGCGAATTCAATGAGCGCGCCACCGGCTTGGAAAACACGGCGGTATTATGCATTTCTGCCGATTTGCCGTTTGCTTTAGCGCGTTTCTGCGGTGCCGAAGGCATTGAAAACGTGACGTCGCTTTCAACCTTCCGCTGCAAAAATTTCAAACAAGACTACGGCACCGAGCTTTTGTCATCGCCGCTCAAAGGTTTGAATGCACGTGCAGTGGTAGTGTTGGACGAAAATAACCGGGTTCTACACAGCCAATTGGTTTCTGAAATCGGTGAAGAACCGGATTACAATGCGGCTTTGGCTGTCTTGTAAGTATCAATAAAATCAAGGCCGTCTGAAACAATAAGTTCAGACAGCCTTTTTCAATCACTAATATTATTTTATCAGCCTTCCAGCACGCTTGCTGAGGCAGCTTCTGCTTTCACTTTGACAATCGCCGCATCACGCCCTGCCTCATCAGCCCAAAGCGGACTGGTGCCGATAATTTGGCCGTTGGCGGCTTTCAGGTTGAAGTAAAATTTCCCGTTGTTGCTTTTTTTTGATTCATACCCTGAAGCTTCGGTAGAATTTTTTCGTATCGATTCAATGCCGTTTTGCGCTGAAGCTTTGCTGTTGTACTGCTCGCTTTTGAGTAGGGTCTTATTATCATCGCCCAGCAAGCTGAAGCTAAAATGACCATCGTCGCTCTTGCGTAATTCAAATGCTGCCATGCTACACTCCTTTTCAGTTGGTTGTATCACTTCCTGACGCAGAGGCGGGAAATGAAAGATATTCCTGATAATATAAAAACAGCTTGGGACTGTGTCAATCAAATATATGCAAACTTTCTAGATATCATGTAAACACGGCGACTTTACCCATATCAAAAATCAGGCGTCTGAAAGCACAGTGTCCAGACGGCTTCAATCTATCAGTAATCCACTTTGATGGCTGATGGCGGATGATCTGCCTGCGGTTGATGGTTTAAAGGTACCAAGTCTAATTTATCCATCAGCAGGCGATCGCCGTCTTCTTGCGGATTGTCGGTGGTAAGCAGCTTGTCACCATAGAAAATCGAATTGGCCCCGGCCAGGAAACACATGGCTTGGGTCGATTCCGGCATACCGGTACGCCCTGCACTCAGGCGCACGAAGCTTTTAGGCATGGTAATCCGCGCTACAGCGATGGTGCGCACGAATTCCGTCCAATCCAGATCTTCCGCTTCGGCCAAAGGCGTACCTTCGACTTTGACCAACTGGTTAATCGGCACACTTTCAGGTTGCGGGTCGAGGTTGGCTAAGCTGGCAATCAATCCGGCACGTTCGGCGCGGGTTTCATTCATGCCCACAATGCCGCCGCAGCAGACTTTTAAACCGGCATGACGCACTTTTCCCAAAGTATCCATGCGGTCTTCGTATTGGCGCGTGTGGATGATGTCGTTGTAGCGGTCAGGGTCGGTATCAAGATTGTGGTTGTAATAATCCAGCCCGGCCTCTTTCAAATCTTCGGCCATACCGTCTTCGAGCATGCCGAAAGTGCCACAGGTTTCCAAGCCTAAGGCTTTCACGGCTTTAATGATTTCGGATACGGTTTCCACGTCTTTCGGTTTCGGCCCACGCCATGCCGCGCCCATACAGAAACGGCTAGCACCACGCGCTTGCGCGATTTTGGCTTTAGCAACGATTTCATCGACATCCATCATCTGCTCTTTGCCCAGATTGGTGTTGTGGTGTGCCGATTGCGGACAATACGCGCAATCTTCAGGGCAGCCGCCGGTTTTGATGGAAAGCAAGGTAGAGAGCTGGATTTCACGCGGATTGAATTGCTGGCGGTGGGTTTCGGCAGCCTGATAAACCAAGTCTAAAAACGGCAGGGCGAACAAGGCTTCCACATCGCATTTTTTCCAATAACGCGCAGTCGGATGCGGCTTGCGCTCGGTTTGACGGCGCAAGGCTACAGGAGAGAGTGTCATGTTGTGTTCTTTCGATATTTGCAGCGGCCCAATGACGCTGATGGCTCGACTGTCGGCGCAATGACGGCAGCGGCGGACAAAGACTGTCTGAACAGTAAGCGTATCTATGCAAACACATTTGCGCTATGATTTCAGACGGCGTGGAAAGTGTAACCTTTTTGAAAACCCACTGCAAAGGATTTTTTAATGTCTGCATTCAAATTAGCGATATGCGACGGTGTACTTGGCCGGCAGCGAACGCATTATCTGCGGAGTATTGATCCATATCGGCCGAACAAGGCCTGTATATGGGCCATCGGGAAGTCTGGCGTTTGTCCGTCGGCAAATCGATAGGCAAGAACATAGACATGATGGGCGAAAGACCGTCTGAAAGCATGTGGCAAAAATTTACCAAGCGCGCCAATACCGTATAAAATAAGATGTCACGGCGGTAAAGAATATCAAATCCGCGCCTGATTCGCTCGACATTACCTATTATGCAGCCTCCAACGGCGATTTTGCCAAAATAAACACCCTTCAGTGCCACCGGCCTGCTACCGCTTTTTAAAGATGAAATGTTCAGCTCAATTTAAGTCAAAGCAGGCAAACCGGTACCGGATTTATTTTTGGCCGCTGCCACAGCCATAGACTGTGCGCTGTAAGATTTCATGGTGGTTAAAGGCAGGCTTCGCGCAATGAACACCGCGAGGAAGCTTACACGAAGCCGACGCAGTGGTATTGGCGTTTGACGATATGGCACAATGGCCGCGATTGATCCGGAATCATCGGGCATAACGGTTCAGGCCGTCTGAAGGTTTCAGACGGCCTGAACCGTTGGATAACGTAAAAATTAACTTTCCGCCTTGGCAATTAAATATTCTACCAAGCCCGGTACGCCTTCTGCCGCCCGTTTTGAAATCACTTCGATATTTGCCGCTACGCTTTGCGGATTCGGGTCAACCAGATAAAAATCGGCATACGGCGGGGCGTAATGCACCAAAGAAGCCGCCGGATACACCTGCATCGACGTGCCAATAATCATGACTACATCAGCATCGCGCATTTCTTCTGCCGCCGCATCAAACATCGGTACTTTTTCGCCGAAAAACACAATATGCGGCCGCATCGCGCCACCGCTGCTGCTCAATGTTGCCGACGTTTGTTCGCCCGTAAAATCAATGATTTCCTCGGGCTTATCAACGCTGCGCAATTTATTCAGTTCACCGTGTAAATGCAACACATTTTTGCTGCCGGCCCTTTCATGCAGATTGTCCACGTTTTGCGTGATGATTTGCACGCGGTAATGTCCGGCCAAATCCTGCAGGGCTTTGTGCGCCGCATTCGGTTCGGCCGCATTGGCTTGGCGGCGGCGGCGGTTGTAAAAATCGATAACCAACTTCGGATTGTGTGCCGAGGCTTCCGGCGTGCATACATCTGTCACTTTATGGCCTTCCCACAAACCGCCCGCATCGCGGAAGGTTAATAAGCCGCTGTCGGCGCTAATCCCTGCGCCGGTTAGGACCACACATTTTTTCATGCTGCCGCATCCTGCCATCAAGGCCGTCCGAATGTGATGAGACACATTCGGACGACTCTAATTATCTTCTCAGATTTCAAACAAGATTACCCTATGCCTTGAGTTTTCAATGCCTTTTGCACGCCTTCATCGACTTCGATCCGCTGATAAAAACTTTCCAGCTTATCCAAGTGGTTCAAATCAATACCGAATGCTTTCGCCCAGCGTAAAACAACATACACATACACGTCAGCAATCGTCAATTCACCCGCCAGGTAATCCTGATTTTGCAAAGCCTTGTTGACCAAACCAAAATATTCGCCTACTTTCAAAATCGCCCTTGCACGGATTTGCGCACCTTCGCCCTCACCTTCAATAAAGCGGTTGGGGTGAAACACATAAGCAAAGGTCGAATGCAAATCGGCATTGGCAAACGCCAGCCATTGGCGCGCTTTGGCTTGTTGGCGCACATCGCCGCGTCCAAACAGTTTGGCTTCGGGATATTGCGTATTGATAAAATCCAAAATCGCCGTGTTTTGTGTCAGCGTCCAATCGCCGTCTTGCAAAACTGGTACGGAACCTAATGGATTTAAGACCAAAAATTCCGGCGTTTTCAATTCGTCGTGCGCCACCCGAACCGCTTCAAAATCAGCCTTTGCCCATTCCAAAGCCACGTGCGGCACCAACGGGCACGCACCCTGTATATAGTAAAGTTTAAACATCGTTTTTCCTTTGAATGGTGAGAACGGTTATTGTACGGCCTTTTCTTTTGAAAAGACCGTCTGAAAGCATCATTTGATTGAAAACTTTCAGACGGCCTTGATGTCAGTCGTCGGGACGAAATCTGGCAGCAGCCCGTTCGCGTGCCACAGTATCTTTGTCTTTTAACGTCGCGCCCAAACCCAATCTTTTTTCATATTCGGAAGACGGTGTATCGTCGTCTTCCATGCCGAATGCGCTGGCATTGACCCAAAGCGACAGCAATCCTGCCACGGCCGCTAAAAAACCGACAATATACCAAAACATATCTCTTTCCTCAACCGCCACACTCAGGCGGCTCGGCTTTTTGCTATCGACAGAATTACTGTATCACATTCCGACAAAAGGATAAATTATTCTTACCTAATACAATATTCGGCTGCTTTAAGCGTTAAAGAACGAAAAGGGCGTCCAAAAACGTATTCGGACGCCCTCGAATATTTCCAATCAACCGCCACACACGTCGCAGCAACCGCCTTCTCTGTGGCCGCCATGTTTTTGTTCGTTGTCCGAGCCCGGCAATTCCACTTCTTTTTTGGCTTCGGCTTCTTGATTCGGTAGATCGTTGACTTTGATTTTGTTTTCTTCACTCATGGAATGACTTTCACTTCAGGTTTAAAATTCGACCATCATAACATGATTTTTATACTCATCTTTTAACACAGCACAAAATACACCAAATATAAAAAAGGCGGCCCGAACCCGAACACTTTTCTGTTTCAGACAGCTTTTTATCACCATCAGCAATATTCGCAATCCAAAATGTCTTTGCGGATATTTTTCAGCAAAAACTCAGCAGCGGTATCGGATGCAGTTTGCACGAACACAAATAATTTCGCCACTACTTTGCCGACGAATACTTTTTTTAAGGCACAGGCATCGGCGATTTTGTAGGCATCCAAGAAATCGGCAATGTCTTGCGGCAGGGTGCGTTTCGCCAGTTTTACCGTGTTCATGCGTTTGTCGCTGTTAAAGCGTTGCAGCAGGGTTTGGTTTTTATCTGGTTTCACGCCTGCTTCTTTTTCCTCGGCCGTAGCACGATTGAATGCATCGTAGATTTCGGCATACAACATGTCGTTCGGCCCTTCAAAAATTGTGAACGGGCGGAAGTCGATGGCAATGTTGCTGGCGACATGGCCGCTTTCAAAACCTTTCGCACCGAGTAATTTTTGCAGCTTTTGTGCGGCATCGTAAGTATACTCTGTGGCTAACGTTTTGATGATGTTGGCTTCCATTACCTGATGGCCGACCGGCCGGTCGGGTAAAACACGGTTGCAGGTAAAATCATATAATACTTGCGACACTTCATAACGGCGCTCGATCTCACGACATTCGAATTCAACGAATTTAATGTCGTTGCGTACGTATTTTTTCATGTTTGCAACAATGTATTCCATAATACCGTGCGTCATGCCGACCAATTGCAGACGGCTGCGGATGAAGATATTTTGGAAAGCACGCAGGCTGGCCGCATCGCTGTCGGATAATTTCATAACCAAGTCAGCCGGAATATTACCGTCAATACGGTTAATCGCATAGCGCACCGCACGCAGACCTTCCGATTTCAATACTTCGCAGCGGATGTATTCTTTTGGCACCAGCAATAAATTGATGACCTTAGACAATTTGCCGTTTTTACGTTCTTTGGCCGCAACCAGCAGAAAATCACTTTGCGAGTTGCCCTGCCAATATTTTGCCGCTTTGACGTAAATCGTTTCATCATCGACGTATTCATAAAACGACTGCATTTCACGCGCAATCGCCGCACCGGACGTTTCCGGTTCGGTCACACCCAAGCCGCCGCCTTCGCCTTTAAAAATCAAGTCCAATCCGAGTTTGATTTGCGGTTCGCTGCCGAATTCCTGTAAAGGCTGCAGCACAAGCGCACCTTCAATGCCGGTGCGCAAGGTTACCGGCACGCCGTAATGGCCGGCTAAGCGCAATACTTCCTGAATTTCAAACTGATTGCTTTGACGGCCGCCGTGTTTTTCATCTAAAAACGGCAGCAGCAAACCGGCATTTTTCAATTCCAACCATTTTTCTTCCGGCAAATATTGCATTAAGCACAATCCGTCGCCGAACACGCGCGCAAATGTCTCTTCGATATGTCGCAAAAAAGCAGCCGTATCCATGTTTACCGGCTGCAATGTAGATTCTGCAGGTGCCATACAACCTCTTGTAAGATGATGCGTTTTAGAGTTTAGAGTTTATTTACTAATATATATATCATAATCTTCATCAGGCGACAATCGTTATCAATAATTTTGCGGGTTTCAGTTTGAAAAACAACCTCTTGTGCGGTTAAAGCTTCATCAAAAGCCATCTGAATATGCTTTTTGTATTTTTATGTGCTCGTACTGACTTGAAAAATACAACACTCTGTTTTATAGCTTGTTTATTTGCCGATAAATCAGGCCGTCTGAAAAGTTTCAGACGGCATCGCATGGCTGGAAAGCCTTTCCAGTATAATAACCGGATTCTGACTTTATTCACGGAACACTTCATGGCCAAAACACCGAAAACTGTTTACCAATGCACCGAATGTGGCGGCACATCGCCCAAATGGCAGGGCAAATGCCCACATTGTAGCGAGTGGAACACTTTACAGGAAAGTCTGGCCGCGCCGGAGCCGAAAAACGCGCGCTTCCAATCATGGGCGGCAGATAAGTCGAGCGTACAGTCTTTGTCTGCCGTGACCGCAACCGAAGTGCCGCGCAATCCGACCGGCATGGGCGAACTCGACCGCGTATTGGGTGGTGGATTAGTGGATGGCGCAGTAATTTTGCTGGGCGGTGATCCAGGTATCGGCAAATCCACCCTACTGTTGCAAACCATCACCAGAATGGCGCAAACACGAAAAGTGTTGTATATATCCGGTGAGGAATCGGCGCAACAGGTCGCCCTGCGCGCGCAGCGTTTGGATTTGCCGACCGACGGCGTAAACCTTTTAGCTGAAATCCGCATGGAAGCGATTCAGACGGCCTTAAAGCAATATGAACCGGAAGTGGTGGTGATTGATTCGATTCAAACAATGTATTCCGACCAAGTTACTTCTGCGCCCGGCTCGGTATCGCAGGTGCGCGAATGTGCAGCGCAACTCACACGCATGGCCAAGCAAATGGGTATTGCCATGATTTTGGTCGGCCACGTCACCAAAGACGGGGCGATTGCAGGGCCCCGCGTGTTGGAGCATATGGTCGATACAGTGCTGTATTTTGAAGGCGACCAACATTCCAATTACCGCATGATACGTGCGATTAAAAACCGCTTTGGCGCGGCCAATGAATTGGGGGTATTCGCCATGACCGAAACCGGATTGAAAGGCGTATCAAACCCTTCGGCAATTTTTCTTGCCAGTTACCGCGATGACGTGCCGGGTTCGTGTGTCTTGGTGACACAGGAAGGTTCCCGTCCGTTACTGGTAGAAATTCAAGCTTTGGTTGATGATGCCCACGGTTTCACACCTAAACGTCTGACCGTCGGCCTTGAACAAAACCGTTTATCCATGCTGCTGGCTGTGTTAAACCGCCACGGCGGCATTCCCTGTTTCGACCAAGACGTGTTTCTCAACGCCGTCGGCGGTGTAAAAATCGGCGAACCGGCAGCCGATTTGGCGGTGGTTCTCGCCATGCTTTCCAGCTTCCGTAACCATCCGTTACCGGAAAAAATGGTGGCATTTGGCGAAATCGGTTTGAGTGGCGAAGTGCGGCCCGTGGCACGCGGACAAGAACGGCTCAAAGAAGCGGAAAAGCTCGGCTTCAAACGTGCCATCGTGCCGAAAGCGAATATGCCGCGCAATGCGAAAGAGTTCCCGGATTTGGAAATATCCGGCGTGGGCAGTTTGCAGGAAACGATTGATGTGTGCCGCAATGCTCAGGATTAAATAGAGTACTGTTGTCCGTGATGATTATACTCAAATCACACCATTTATTTTTAGGAGCTGGCGTAGATTGGCAGTCATGATGGGCTGCAAAAATGAAGATAAGCTGTTGCAAATTAAAAAAGCGTATCCCAAAGAAACGGCTTCAGTTCTTGTATTGGGACGAACTGCCCGTTCCACCTCCGGTATTTCAGGCATCCAAGCCAATTCAACTATGCTGTTTTAACGCAAAATCCGCCAAGTCTGCCATTTAGAACTTCAAGCCGATGAAATTTTCAGCAGTTCTGTCGGGTTGGATAAGCGTTATTCCGGCGTGCGGAGCAAAAGCAAACGTGATCTCAGAGCCGCAGACAAAGTGGCTGTGTTTGTGGTATCTTAAAACGACATGGAAGGGTTTATACTGCTGTTATAGAAGACACCAAACAAAAGACTTTGTTACCTGCTATTAAAAGGAAAATAATGCCTGATTGTTTATACGGACTGCCACAAGAGCCATGATATGAGTGAATGTACCCACGACCGCATCAATTATTCGCAACTTTTCGCAGACAGAAAAAAATCATACCAACGGTATTGAAAGCTTTTGGAATCAGGCAAAGCGCGTTCTGAGAAAATATCACGGGATCAATAGAAAATCTTTTCCATTATCCTTGAAAAAATGCAGGTCTCGCTTTAGCTTCACTACACCAAAAGAGCAGCTGAAAATTTTGTAGAAATAGTGTGGGATTTAGAGTTAGCCCCTATTTTATATAGGGCTGTAAAATAAGCATTAGGCCGTTGGAAACGTTTTCAGACGGCCTAATGATATTGATATAGGATGCTTTGATTACATTAATAATGAATTACTCTGTGACGACTTTACGAATCAGTTTTTCTGCATTGGCCAAAGTATTTTCCACTTCTGTATAGTTAATTTTGCTGCCTTTGATTAAGGCACGGGTATCATTGAAAACGACTTTCACATGTCCATTGGTTTCAGTGACCAGCACTCGCAGCGGCAGTTGCAAGGCGAATTCAGGATCTTTTACCATCAAAGGCGTGCCTGCTTTGGGCATGCCGAACACAATTACTTTGGCCGGTTGCATATTCAAGCCGTTTTCTTTTGCGGCGGCTTGGTGGTCGATAACGGCAAATACTTTCATGCCTTTCTCTTTTGAAGCGCTTTGCAGACGGCTGACCGTATCGTCAAAAGAGTATCGGCTTTCAATTGAATGGGTCAGATTCATGCGCTTTCCTTGACGCGTGGCTTGGGGATGTTTGTCTGCTGGTGTGGCACAAGCAGCAATTACCGTGGTTGTAAATAATGCAATTGCAAAAGTTTTAAATACTGACATTGAAATTCCTTTTTTATATCTAACTTTAAGGCTGTCTGAAAGCAGGTATGGTTTCAAACTGCCTTGATGATTAATTCAAACCTTTTTTCAGTAAATCTTCATAGCCGCCATGATTGGTGACATTTGTGTAACCTTCTTTTTTCAAGGTTTCCAATACTATTTCTGCACGACGGCCGCTGCGGCAATACAGGTTAACAGGTGCGTTTTTATCAGGGCTGATTTTTTTGATTTTAGCGGTAATTTCATTCGCAGGAATATTGACCGCGTTTTGCAGATGGCTTTGGGCAAATTCTTGCGGTGTGCGTACGTCAATCCATACACCTTTGACTTTGGCAGGTTGGAAAGCGATTGCTTTTTCAACCGGTTTGGTATCTGCCGCTTGTGCAGATAAGGGTAAAATCATCGCAGTAGCCGCCAACAACAGTAGAAATTTTTGCAAAATATCCTCCTTGAGGTTTGATTGGTAAAGCTTGTTTAAATGATTCTACATGATATTTTCAGAAAACCACAAATTTTTTAAATGGTATTTCTCTGCAAATCTAAAAGCTGTTTGAATACTGTTCAGACAACCTTTAGATTAAACCTTTAAATGAAAAGCGCTGTTTTAAGCCAATTTTAATTTGGCATTTACATCACGCAAGGCGGTACGCAAACCTTCTTCAATGACCGGATGATAGAACGGCATATCCAATATTTGCGGAATGGTCATCTTCATTTGATGCGCCCAAGCCAAAAGATGCGCCAAATGTTCGGCAGCAGGGCCGAACATTTCCGCGCCTAAGAATAAACCGGTGCCTTGTTCGGCATAAATGCGCATATGGCCTTTGTTAACCAACATCACGCGGCTACGGCCTTGATTTTTGAAGGATACTTCACCGGTTACAAATTGGTCTTCTGGGTATTGGGAAGAAATTTGTGCGTATTTCAAGCCGATTAAAGCAATTTGCGGCGAAGTAAACACGACACTAATGGTGCTGCGGCGCAAACCTCGTTCCAGACTCGGATAACGGCCTGCATTGTCACCGGCGATTTTACCTTGGTCAGAGGCTTCGTGCAGCAACGGTAATTGGTTAGACGCATCACCGGCAATGAAGATATGCGGAATGCTGGTTTGCATGGTCCGTGGATCGGCAGTCGGAACGCCTCGGTCGTCCATTTCAATGTCTAAGTTTTCCAAGCCGATGTTGCCCACGTTCGGATGGCGGCCAACGGCGGCCAGTAAATATTCGGCGGTAAATTCGCCGTTTTCGCCATCTTGTTCCCATTTCACGACCACATTACCGTTGGCATCCAATTTAGCTTCGGTTTTAGCATCCAAATGCAGCGTCATTTCTTCACCGAATATGGCTTTAGCTTCTGCCAGCACTACTGGATCGGAAATACCGCCCAACGCACCACCGATACCGAATACTTCAACTTTCACGCCCAAGCGGTGCAAGGCCTGGCCCAATTCCAAACCAATCACGCCTGGACCGAATACAGCCACGCTTTTCGGCAGAGTATCCCATGAGAATACGTCGTCATTGATGATGACTTTGTCACCTAATTCTTTCCATTGCGGCAAGATAACCGGACGTGAACCGGTGGCAATCACGATGGTTTTGGCAGTAATTTCGGTATGGTCGTCAATTTGCACGGTATTGGCATCGATGAATTTTGCTGTGCCCATAATGCGTTTATCGGCAGGCCATTCTTCTACATCGCTTACGACGAAACCGACAAAACGGTCACGCTCAGACTTGACGCGGGCCATCACTTCTTCACCGTTAACGGTCACGCTGCCTTTATCCAAGTGAATACCGAAAGGATCGGTATGCAATGCATGATGACGGGCTTCGGCAGCGGCAATCATTAATTTGGAAGGCATGCAGCCGACACGGGCGCAAGTTGTACCAAATACGTGGTTTTCAATCAGATAAACGTTATCTGTGTGCAAACGGGCATTACGAAATGCATTCATACCTGCGGTGCCGCCGCCAATTACTACCACATCTGCTTGAATTTTTTTCATTGTCGATTCCTTTATGGTTGCCGCCCGACATATTTTTCAGACGGTCTATTGGTTTTTTTAGAAATGCCGATTAAATTTAATAATAATCGGATTTCATTGTAAATATAGAGTTACTCAGGTAATGCCGCCCGAAAGTCCGGTATTACCTGAATAACTCCAACATTATCCAGGAAAGCAGCATGAAGGCTGCTTTTTATCTTTAACAACGGTTAATCGTTAATGATTAAACAGCCGCCAAATAAGTATCCAGCTCCTCACTGCCGCCGATGTATTTACCGCCGATGAATACTTGAGGGGCAGTCATCTTACCGGTAATAGCGCGTACAGAAGTCACAGTAGCGTCTTTACCCAAAACGATTTCTTCGTAAGACAGACCTTTTTCTTCCAGAGCTTTTTTAGCTTTAGTGCAGAATTGGCAGCCTGGTTTAGTGAAGATGGCGATAGATTCTTGGGATTTCCAGTTTGGCGCGATGTAGTTCAACATAGTATCAGCGTCAGATACTTTGAATGGATCACCTGGCTCTTCAGGTTCGATAAACATTTTTTCGACTACGCCGTCGTTAACCAACATAGAGTAACGCCATGAACGTTTACCGAAGCCCAAGTCGTCTTTGTTTACCAACATGCCCATGCCTTCGGTAAATTCGCAGTTACCGTCAGGAATCATCACGATGTTGTCAGACTCTTCCTCAGCAGCCCAGGCATTCATCACGAAAGTGTCGTTTACAGATACGCAGCAGACTGCATCCACGCCGTTTTCTTTGAATGCTTTAGCCAATTCGTTGTAACGCGGCAAGTGGGAGGAAGAGCAAGTGGGGGTAAATGCACCAGGCAATGAGAATACCACTACTTTTTTACCGGCAAACAATTCATCGGTAGAGACATCTTTCCAAGTATCACCAACGCGAGTGTGGAATACGACGCTAGGTACTTTTTGACCGGTACGATCTTGCAAAGCCATTTTTTAGCTCCTTTTTAGATTAGGTTTATAAGGGTTGAAAATCAATGCGTGTATTCTAACCCGCCGATTTTCATTTGTATAATTTGTAGTTCAAATAATATTAATAGTTTTAAACTATAAACTATATAACTGCTTCTAAAAATAAATATATAGGCTGTCTGAAAATTTTCAAGGCTTATTCAAAACTATTTTTATCCGATTCGATTTGTTGGCGCACATAGTTTTCGGCAATATCTTTCAGCACATAACGGTCACTGCCGGGATATTCAGACGGCCTGTATAAAGGCAAAAAGTCTAAACGGATGCGGATTTTTTTCATTGAAATGATACGCCACAACGATGACACTAAATTTACATTGGCATAAGAAGGCTCAATACTGCGGCGCCCCAGGCTGTCGTAATAACGCAAGGCTATCACCTGAATCGGGGCATCGGCATCAATGGCCGATTGGAACAATGCCGCTTTGAAAGGCAACACTTCCTTGCCTGAAGACGTGCCCGCTTCTGGAAAGAAGCTCACGTTTTGCCCCGAACGCAATGCAAAGCCGATGGCTTGGTTGATCGGTTCGATGTCGCGGCGCGAGTTGCGGTTGATGAAAACCGTGCCGGCATTTTTTCCTATTTTGCCCAATACCGGCCATTTGCTGATTTCTTGTTTGGCAATAAAGCTGCTCGGATACACGGCACTCATGGCAAAAATATCCAGCCAAGATATATGGTTGGCAACAACCAACGTGCCGTTAACTGCTTGTTGCTCCGGCGGTGTACCGATTTCGAGTTCGACGTCCAGTGCCTCTAACGCGCCCCGGCCAAGGCAGATCACGGCCTGATTACGCTGTTGCGGATTGTTGCCGTCAATGTTATTCAGATTTTTACCGGTTTGGTAGAGCCACACTGTCAAACGTGCCAATCGGCGGATACGGGTGGTAAATGAAGCTTTAGGAGAGGACATTTTTTTCTTAATTTCCATTTTTTCAGACGGCCTTATTTTTGGCAATACGCACAATAAAAGGTACCACGCTGACCCAAGGTCTGTTTTTGAATCAATTGGCCGCATTGCAAACAAGGAGCGTTGTGTCTGCCGTAAACAGCATATTCCTGCTGAAAATAACCGCTTTTACCGTCGCTATTGACGAAATCGCGCAAGGTGCTGCCGCCGGTATCAATTGCCCGCTGCAAAACCACTTTGATGGTTTCAGCCAATAAAGCACATTCTTTTTTGGTCACCTTACAGGCCGGACGCTGAGGCAGAATCCCTGCTTTAAACAGGCTTTCATTGGCATAAATATTGCCCACCCCAACCACAACAGCATTATCCATCAGCGCCAGTTTCACCGCGCGCTTGAGCGGCTTTAACTTTTTATATAAATATTTGGCATCAAACCCATCAGACAACGGTTCAGGTCCCAGTTTCTCCAATAAGGGATGATGTTCGGCAATGCCTTCATACCATAAAAATGCCCCGAATTTACGCGGATCTCGATAACGCAGCAAGGTGCCGTCTGAAAAACAAATGTCAACATGATCGTGTCTATCGTGCGTATCAATGCGTTCACCACCTGCCGTAAAAATCCGCAGGCTGCCCGACATACCCAAATGAATCAGCAAAATACCGGTATTGAATTGAATTATTAAGTATTTTGCGCGCCGTTGGCAGTCAAGCACCGTTTGTCCGGGCAAAATTTGCGGCAATTCGGAATGAATCGGCCAGCGCAATTTGGGTTGACGCACTTCAACCGCCGATACGGTTTTCATGGCGATGTGCGGACTGATACCGCGTAAGGTGGTTTCTACTTCAGGTAATTCAGGCATATTTAATGAGGATAATTAAAAAAAAGAGAGACAATAAAGCTAACCGCCTTTGTTTTAAAGCAGCATGCCGTCTGAAAATAGTAAAACTCTGCAAAATACCTTATTCGCTTTCCACGCGGCCAACGGTTAAAGCAACCGGTTGCTCTGCCAATTCAGCTTCAAAATCAGGCAAAGGCGTGACACCTGCAACACGTTTGACCAATACCAAGCCATATACTGCCGCGCATTGCGGCCACCAACGATCACCTGCTTTCTCCAAAAAATGCCAAAATTTCAAAGCCGGCGCATTTTCCAACGGCGGTACATAAACCATAAATTGTCCGTATTCGATTTCAAACCCAAAATCTTGAATACACTGCCTGAATCGGTGCAAGGTAAAGCAATTTTTCCTATAAGGCAACAACTTACCGCTAAACCATTTACTGCCATACCAAAGAGAATTGAGATTAAATCCGGTCACAACCAGTTTACCGCCATGTTTCAATACCCTGGCTGATTCGGCCAAAGCCAACAACGGCGAATCGCTGTATTCGTGGCTGTGTGGCAGCAACAGCATATCTAAAGATTGGTTTTCCCAAGCCATTTCACTTGCATTCATGCGCACATCATCAGGAACATAAATAAGATGTTCAGACGGCCTCAACCAACTTTGCCCGATTTGTACTGCTTTTTCTCCTGCGGAAATTTGCACATACCTTTGGAAAAACTGCTGCTCTTTTTGCGCAACATATTGTCCGATTAAGGTTTGTTCAAACCATGTGTTCATCTGCGCTCCTAACTTTCAGACGGCCTCGTAATGGACTTGGTTTCAAGTTATACCACAACCCCTGCTTTCCAAACGCAGCGTCATGACTTTTTGCCGAAAAGTCGGCATTAAGGCCACACTGTCCGTAAATACCCGGCTTATCGGCTTGACGCCCACAACGTCAAACAGTAGTATCCAAGTGACTAAATTTATTCTATCTTACTATTATTTTTGACTATGGCAAAACTGAAAACGATTGCACTTACCATTTCCGGCATTTCTGCCGTTTCCGGCGCCACTTACGCACAAGCGGCCAGTCATGCTACCCCTAACCAGGTGGGTATGGCAATGATGCGTTTGAATTCCGCATTACTTGACCAAGCCAAATCACAAACCTTTGGCTCCGGCAGCTTATGGGCTTCTCTGCGTAAAGACTTCCGCATGAACGAGGTCAATAGCGAATTGGTTCGCCGTCACGAAAGCAAGTTTTCTGCAGGTCGCGCTTATTTCGACCGTACAATCAACCGCAGCAAACCTTATATGTATCACATTGCTACCGAAGTCAAAAAGCGCAATATGCCTGCCGAAATCGCTCTGCTTCCTTTCATCGAAAGCGCCTATGTGACCAAAGCTAAATCGCATGTCGGTGCTTCAGGTTTGTGGCAGTTTATGCCCGCGACCGGCCGTCATTACGGCTTGGAAAAAACCGCTTTATATGATGGCCGCCATGATGTTTATGCTGCTACCAATGCCGCGTTGAACTACTTGGAATATCTCCACGGCCTGTTTGGTGATTGGTCTTTGGCTTTGGCTGCCTACAACTGGGGCGAAGGCAATGTCGGTCGGGCTATTAACCGTGCGCGCGTACAAGGTTTGGAACCGACTTACGAAAACCTGAGCATGCCGAACGAAACCCGCAATTATGTGCCGAAATTATTGGCAGTTCGCAATATCATTGCCAACCCGCAGGCTTATGGCATGAATGTCAGCGAAATCAGCAACCAGCCTTATTTCAAAGCAGTGGATATCGATCAACCGATTGACCACAGTGCCATTACTCGCTTGGCCAATATCGGTGAAAGCGAATTTTTAGCATTGAATCCGGCTTTTAACGCACCAGTATTTATCCCTAAGGCCAACCGCAAATTATTGTTACCAGCAACCGCTGCGGCAACCTTTGAAAAAAATTACCGCAATGCCAAACCGGAAACCTTGTTGTCTTGGGACGTTTATACCTCATTCAGCAACACCCGGCTCAGCTCTATTGCTGCCGAAACCGGTATGAGCGTAGCCGAAATCAAACGACTGAACGGCATCAGCGGTAATTCATTGTCTGCCGGCCGCAGTATTTTGGTTGCTAAAAACAGCTTAAACGGCAGCAATAATGCCTCGATTAACTTCATCGATATCGATAACACACCGGATACTTATCGTTCGAATATGCCTGAAATGGCGCCGATTCAATTGGCCAGTAATACCAAAACTGCCGATAGCCTGACTGCTGATATCGTCGTACCGACTGCGAAATCCAGTCAACCGATTGATTTTGTGAGCCGCACACAGGCTGAAAACGTTGCTGCTGCTGCAAAAGCACCGCCTGCCGAGGCAGTTGTCACCGTAATTGAACCACAATTGGCGCCTGCCAAACCTGTTCCGATTGACATGATTGCCGCAGCAGTACAAGCAGAAACAATAATTGCTGAAGAGAAACCGCAGCCGCCCACACCAATAAGCTTAGCGGCAGGTTTGGTATCCGATGTGGCGGATACCGGAGCAGACGAAGCGGTTGAAATTACCGTCGAAACCACGCCCGAACCGGCTGCGGCTAAAGTGGTATCGGCCGAACCTTTCCCGTTGCCGACACAACTCCCTCAAACCGAGCAGCCTAGTCAAGATACCGATTATTTGATGGCACTGGTACAAGATTCGGCTTCGCGCCTTCAAGCTGCAGAAACGGTTCAAGAAACGGTTGCCAAACTGCCCGAGCAAGAAAATGCAGCTAAAGTCCGTGCGGCACGATTGGCTGAAAACCGAACGAAACAGCAACAACGTGTTGCCTCCCGCTTGGCGCGTGCGCAAATAACTGATTCTCCACAAAACGTAGCCGGCGGGATGCACCGTGTTGCCGAAGGCGATACTTTATACAATATTTCGCAACGCTATAATTTAAGCGTAGCTGATTTGATTACCGCCAACAATATCAAAGGCAGCAATATCCGTAAAGGTCAATTGTTGCGTATCGCTGTGGCGAAGCCGAAAGCAAAATCTGCTACAGTTCAAAACGTTTCTTATACCGTTCGTAAAGGCGATACCTTGAATACCATCGCCAACCGATTCAACATCAATGTCAATGACATCCGCCGTTGGAATAAAAATACCCGTACAGTAACACCGGGTCAGCGTTTGAAATTACAAGTCAGTTAATTGTAGAAAAAAGAACCGCAATGCGGTTCTTTTTTTATGCTTACTATTTTCAGACAGTCTGAAAAAACAAAAACCATGACTGATACCTTGATATGAAATCAGCTAAGAAACAAAAATGAAAAATTTAAGTTTTGGCGGTTATTGAATTTCATAGTCAAACAAAAGAATACAATTTCCAGTTTTTATCAATCCAACAAAGGCTTTGCCCAAACTTTGCAAAACTGCTTCCGGCTGTAAACAGTGGCACCGGATTCGCCAAAACCTTTTATCCTGTGTTCGATTTCGATCCGGGTGTTGAGTTACACGGCTTTCATTTGATTTCTCTCTATTTGACCTGTCGAAGGAGGCACTATGAAAACCTCTACATTCAGACTTTTATTGTCACATGTTGTGGTGGCCGCCGTTGCCGCAGATATGGTTTATTTCTATTTCGGACGTGTCGAGTAGATTCCTGTTATGGTATTGCGCGACACTGACATATTCAGAATCGACTATTATTGTCAAATTGTAAAAAAACCGTCTCTCCCTGATTAATCACGGTTACACAGCAGGTAAAATCGGCAGACGTTTCTATACCGTCAGATGTAAAGTTTTGCCGATCGGGGATACGACCAATCCGCCTGAATGGAACTTTATTACTTGGAATGATAAACTTTGATTTGATCTTTCGGGATGGTATGTTCCAGATAGTTGTAAATATCGGCCGGCGTGATGCCGGATACGCCTAAAGCATTCCAACGCGGATCTACTGTAATAATATCGGCATTTGAATATATTTGCGCCATAGTTGGCCGAACAGTTGCAAGGCAACACCGCAACACCCAGACATATCATTTATGAAATCAACGCAAACGACCCGGTGGCAACTTAGGGAATTATCGGCAATAATCCGTCAATGTCCTCGTTCAGTGGTGGAAAAAGCCGTATAGGAAACTGGATTTATGTCCTTTCCGAACAGGAAACCACCGCGCATAACTGCTATGGTTTTGCTACGCCTAATTGTGTTGAACGAGGATATGCTGAAAAACTGGAAATACCCAAAACACAGACTATAGATGAAGCTAACAAATAATTGAGGATACTTAAATGAAAAATCTTTTGCTTAGGGGCTGACGCAGATTAACCCCAAACACCACACCATTGCCGCAGCATTTCAAGCTGCCCGGACGGTACGCCAAAGTTAAAGCGGAACCCGCATTCTTTCAAGGACAGCGGGCAAGATTTACGGCCAACCTCATTGTATTTGCGCA
>NZ_PXYY01000037.1 GCF_003013245.1 Neisseria iguanae | reverse complement strand
TGTGCCCGGGTGTGTCGGGTTCGTCAAAACCACAAAAGAGATAAAAGCCAATACGGGTAACGGTGCTTGTGTCCGGGGTCGGATAGGCTGTGCCATCGGCCGGGTAAAACGGCGTTGGACACGGACAATAATGAATAGGCGGGACGGCCGCCGTTATGACGGGTATAACGGCCTTTTTGCTGTTCGGGATAACGGTTGCCGGCCGGTAATGAAGTGGTTTTTAAGCAATGGAAACCGGTCAATATGCTTGGCAAGCATGGCTTCGGTAGTTTGTTTGAACAAGCTGCTCATGAAGAAAACCCTCTAAATTCGGCTTAAAGGGAATTTAGAGGGTTTTAGGGGGGTTGGGACGTATTACGCCATTTGGTAACTATGGTTACTTTGCATGGGTTTAAGAGGGTTTTGCAAAGGTCTCGGTCTTTCAGTTTTCAATCTGATGACGGATAGAAATAGGAAAGGCGGTTGGCAAACCCAACCACCAACCAGGAAAAACGCGACCGAAAAAACGCTTGCTTATGATACGCCGAGTAATCGGTTCGAGGATATTCGAACCATTAATTTCCGTTATTGCACTTGTTGGCAGGCGAATCCGAGAGCCTTTTATATATTATTCCCCCTATCACCGCTCACTTAAAGCTTGTTTCATGCGGGTAATCGGTTTAATCAAGTATTGGAATACGGTTTTCTCACCTGTTTTCACATCCACTGTTGCCACCATACCCGGGATAATCGGCATCTCTTTGCCGTTTTTATCCTTCAAACTATTGCTGTTGGTTTGTACCAAAATACGATAATACACTTGATTTGGATCCAGCTTCAAATCATTGGCACGGTTTTGCATGGAGTTACTCACAGTATCAGGGCTGATTAAGGTTACTCTACCGTCAAGGCCTCCGTAAATTGCGTAATCATACGCACTGATTTTCACTACTGCCGACAAACCCGGACTCATAAACGCCACATCTTGCGGACGGATATAGGCTTCCACCAGCAATTTGTCATCCAACGGTACGATTTGCATAATGTCTTGGCCGACGTTGACCACACCACCGACAGTATTGATTTGAATGTTTTTCACAATACCGCGCAGCGGCGCACGAATTTGCGAACGTTCCACCGGGTCGGCACGCATGGCTGTGTTTTCCTTAGCCTGAGCCAATTCCGATTCGGCCTGAACCAATTCATTGTTGGCATCTGCCATATAGCGATTGCGCCGCTCGGCAATCTGCAACGTCAATTCACTTGATTGACGCTGCATACGCAACAATTCTACTTCTGAAACCACTCCTTGTGCCACCATCGGTGCGGTAATTTCGATTTCTTTATCCAAGGCTGCTTTGCTCAAACTCAGGCTCTGAATCGCATCAGTAACGGCACGACGGCGGGCATTGTAAGCAGCCTGCTCACGCACACGCAATTCGTTGCTTACCTCTTTAGGAAAAGTCAAAGCTGTGTTGTAAGCCTCAGCCTTCAAACGAGCAACCATCGCTTCCAAGTTGGCCACTTTGGCTGCACTTTCACGCAATACAGCCGAGCTGCGCGTATCGTCTAATTTCAGCAGGATTTGGCCTTTTTCGACAATATCGCCTTCTTTTACGGCAATTTCGGTGATGATGCCCGGATCCAAACTTTGAATCACTTGCTCGCGGCTGCTTGGAATTACGTTACCGTTACCGCGGGTAACTTCTTCAATAGGACTGTTATAAGCCCAAATCACAAAGACCACCAAAAACAGGAAAAACAGGATAATGACCCAAAATTGTCCGCTGTGTTTTTCTTTTTGCAAGGCCGCATTTAAATCGTTAATTAAATGCAAATCCTTATGTTTGACGTTGTTTTCAATACTCATCATGATAAACCTCAATTGGATGTTTTTATTGCAGGCCGTCTGAAACCTTTTTATCTTTTTATTATGCCAATCGGTCTTTATGACCGATTGGCCGAAGTCTGCGCCGCCGCTTGAACATTGGAGGCTGCCTGACGCGGTGCATTGTTGGCTTGTGCAGCTTTGTTTTGCTCGTTTTGTATAAGGTTTTGCAGAACCAAATCACGCGGGCCGTCCATCACGACTTTACCATTGTCCATCACAATAATTCGGTTCACGATTTGCAACACTTGCGGACGGTGTGTCACCAATACCATTGTGCGGTCTTTACCCCATTGTGCAATCGCATTCAAAGCCATACGTTCCGTGGCTTGGTCAAGACTGGTAGTCGGTTCGTCCAATAAAACTACTTTCGGATTACGCAAAGTCATACGTGCCAAGGCAATAATTTGTTTTTGCCCGCCTGACAGACCCAAACCGTCTTCACCCAAGGGCATATCCAAGCCTCGCGGGTGGCTGCGGATAATCTTATCCAAGCCAAAACGCTTCAGAGCAGTGAGCAAATCTTGGTCAGTAGAATAACCGTCGGTGCGCGCCAAATCCATATTTTCACGCAAGGTACCCAAGAACAAACGCGGCGCTTGGCTCAGCAAAACCACTTGGTTGCGCAAGAAATTCGGATCCAATTGGCGCATATCCACGCCATCTAAGGTCACATTGCCCTTATCTGTATCATAAAGGCCGCTGGCTAATTTCAACATCGTACTCTTACCGCTGCCAATACGGCCCAAAATGCCGACTTTCTCACCCGGTTTTATGGTGGCATGCAAATCACTCACAGCCGTATTGGTATCGTCTTGATATTTGAACGACACGTTTTCAAACGTAATCGCGCCTTGAACATTATCCAAAGTAATGTATTTGCGTTCCGGACTTCGTTCAATCGGACGATTGACAATTTCATTGATACCCTGCAAAGCCAATTTTGCCTGCTGGAAGCGGGTTGCCAAACCGGCGATTTGTGCCAATGGTGCCAAAGCACGACCAGACAAAATCACCGAAGCAATCAACGCACCCATGGTAATGCGATCAGCAGTATTTTCAGCATGAATCAGATGCGTACCTACCAAAACCAAAAATACGGTGTTCAATTGCTGCATACCGACAGCAAAGTTCACCATAAAATTACTGGTGTCTTTCACCTTGATTGCAGAAGCAGATGTTTTAGCGGTGTATTCGTCCCAACGTTGTTGAGCCCAAGAAGTAGCGTTGTTGGTTTTGAGTGTTTCAATGCCTTCAATGGCTTCTACTGCCAAACCCGAACGCTGCGAGCTTTCTTTCATTGATTCATTGATGTGTCGGGAAAGCGGACGTTGAACCAAAAAGCCGACAATCACCACAATCGGAATAATAGTCAAAGGCACCAAAGCCAATTTGCCGCCAACAATACCGATTACGGTAATGAATAGCAGCAAAAACGGCAAATCTACCAAAGTCAGCAAACTGGCACTGGTCATGAATTCACGCACTGATTCAAATTCGCGTAGGTTGTTGGCATACGAACCTGAAGAAGCCGGACGGTCAGCCAAGCGCAAGGCCATTACGCGGCGGAATAATGCCGAGCTGATGATTAAGTCGGCTTTTTTACCTGCAATATCAGTCAAATGGCCGCGAATCATTTTGGCGGCAAATTCAAAAGTAATCGCCAAAACCACACCGATACTTAATACCCATAAAGTTTCATAGGCTTGGTTAGGAATCACACGGTCGTAAACATTCATCACGTATAACGAACTGACCAAAGCCAAAAAGTTGATAATAACCGTAGCCAAAATAACTTGGTAATAATAACCGCGGAAACGCCAAATAACCTTCCAAAACCATGCCTTAGGCAAATGGTATTCCGGCAACTCCGAACGGTTATCCGATACCATTTTCGGCTTGATAAACCAGCAATAGCCCAAGTACAGCATCGACAATTGCTCGTGATCCAACTTTTGCTCCAAACCGTCAATCTGGCGAATCTGATATTCACGTGCCTTGCCTGCACCTTCGACTCGGGTAATCACGGCAGCTTCTTCGTTGTGCAGAATAATCAACACAGGCACCGCTAAAGAAGGAACATCTTCTAAGCTGCGTTTGGACAAAGTATTTTCAAAGCCATGGCTGCGCAATACTTCAGTAAGAGAATGGTAGTTGACATTCAGTTTTTTATCCCGCACAACCTCTGCCGAGAGCGCCGCTTCCGACACAGGAGCCCCTAATAAGCGGGTAACTAATGCAACATGTTCGATAATAGCTTTCATGATGATGGATTCACGTAATGATGATAGGTTTTCTGATGTTATTGCTGCACACCGGCCCAGTTGGCTACTTGGGACTGTGTGACAAGGTATTCCAAGGCTGCATCACGGAAATCGTTGTGTGCGGTGATGTTTTCCTGCTCGATTCTTGACAATTCCGTGTACGCACCCAACACGTCGGTCAGCGTACGGCGGGCAATTCTGAATTGCAGCTCGTATGTTTTTACCACATCTTTTTGCGCAGCAATGTGTTGCGACGTGATTTCGGCACGCTGTTCGCTCTGTCTCATATTGATTTCGGCTGTTTGCGCTTTTTCGTTGACATCACGCAAAATCTGTTCGGATTTGGATTCAGCAGCAATCAGGGCATGCGCATTTTTTTGCACATTATGTCGGGCGGCAATATCCAATACTTTCCAAGCTACATTCAAATATAATTGCTTGGTATCTTTGGTAGCGTTGCCTTCCAGATTGATGGCGGGCAGGCGTTGGGATTTGGAAACATCCAATTCCGCTTTCACGCTGTCTTGCTCGGCGATTTGAGCCTGATAAGACGGATTAATATTTTTATCCGGATTATGATAGCCCTGAACCAAACTGGTTGCAGTATCGCTGCGGAAGGGATCGGTCAAATCTGCAGCCGTCATTTTCTTGCCGGTATAGCGTGACAACCGACTCAATGCCAATTCCATCGTGCGGCGTTGTTGTGAAATTGCAGTTTCCACCTGCAACTGGCGCGCCCGTGCTTCAATCAATTCAGAACGGCGGCCACCATCATATTTCACAATAACATTCAAATCTTTCAAGAGATTATTATGGCGAACCAAGCTTTGCTGGTTTACCAGCAGCATTTCTTTGGCGCGCAAGGCGGTCAGATATAATTTGCCGATTTCACTACCCAATTGCGCTTGGGTTTCAAAATATTTATGTTTGTAGTATTTTTCTTTGCTTTTATCGCGACGGACAGCTGCTTCGATACCACCCCAAGAATAGAGATTGAGCGTTCCCCGCACACCTAAACCGCTTTCCATATCGTCGCTTGAATCTTTGTTTTTTTCTGCCAAAACCTGAACACCGGTCAAAGTCAACACCGGATAATGCCCCGCACGGGTGGCTTTGGTGATACTTTTCGCGGACTCTTCCGTGGCTTTCGCTTCCAATACGGTCGGATCGGAAAGCATGGATGCTTTTAGGATATCTTTGAGATCGTGCGCAGAGACGGTTTGCACAGACATCATACAGACAATCGAGAATAAAAAGATTTTTCTCAGAAACTCGGGTTGGCGGGGACTGAACGGCATAAGACGGGAGAAAGGGGTTCGCATATGATTCACAACAAGTGTATCCGTATATGTGTTTGTTATGGGCTAAAAAATTTTTGTAACTTAAAGTTTATAATTTAAATGATTGATAGCCTTTTAATGTTCATAGCATATCATTATATTTAACATTTCTCACCATGCGTCAGATAAAAGGTATCGATACACCACCAAAAGTACATGTTTTTTTATACTGTCAACAATGTGATTATTTATTTACTGCCGAAAATACCGGACAATCATCCGAATAATCTTACCTTGCTGCAAGCAATATAAAACAAGAGGCCGTCGGAAACGTCCTCTTGCGACAAGTTTGACTTATTGATGCGCCTCGATAATCTGTAACATTTGTGCCAATACTTTTGGATTACCGGCCACCACATCACCGGTTTCCAACCAACTTCCGTTACCTTTCATGTCGGTCACGATACCGCCTGCTTCTTGCACAATCAATGCACCGGCAGCAATATCCCAAGATTTCAGGTTAAATTCGAAGAAACCGTCCAACCGGCCACAAGCCACAGAGCATAAATCCAACGCCGCCGCCCCTTCACGGCGACAGCCTGCGGTTTTCGACAGAAAATCTTTTAAAATGGCCAAATATTTGTCTGTTATGCTTTGATCAACCACCGGGAAACCTGTACCAATCAAGCAACGGTTTAATTCGATGCAGCTGGAAACACGAACACGGCGATCGTTCAACAATGCGCCTTTGCCGCGCGATGCCATATACAAATCATTGCGTTCAGGCGCGTAAACCAAGGCTTCCTGCAATACACCTTTGTGCAGTAATGCCATGGAAATCGCGTATTGCGGATGGCCGTGCAAAAAATTGGTGGTGCCGTCCAAAGGATCGATAATCCATTCGTATTCGGCATTATCTTTGCCGTGCGAACCGCTTTCCTCACAGGTGATTTTGTGATGCGGATAGGACTCTTTCAGCGCATCCACCAGAATCATTTCAGATTCACGATCAACATTGGAAACAAAATCATTAAAGGCTTTGCTGTCGATTTTGACAGTATCCAGATTGCCGCTGGCGCGGGTCATCATCTGGCCGGCACGACGAGCGGCTTTAAATGCAGTAGTTAAAATCGGGTTCATCGGTTTCTTTCTAATATGAGGTACAATACCGCCTGACGCACAGCAAGCGCGCTAAGCGCAACGTTTTCACGTTTCCAATATTGTTAAAGAACGTTTCAGATTTTCAGACGGCCTGTGTTCAAACTGTTCAAACAGGCCGTCTGAAAGAAATGGAAATATGCTGTATTATAACCGATTAGCTTTAAAACCGAAACAGACATGATTGCCAAACCTACCCTGCCCGACCATTTAAACCACATCTGCATCGTTCTCACGCGCACCAGCCATCCGGCCAATATCGGCTCGGCCGCGCGTGCTATGAAAACCATGGGACTGCACAAACTCACCATTGTAGCGCCTAACCTGATGGCTACGCCGATGACGGTAAACCCACCGGTGTTCGACCCGCAAAATCCACAAAATTTCCAACTGCCGGAAGAAAGTTTCATACTGGCTTCGGGCGCGGCGGATGTGTTGGCAAATGCCAAAATCGTCGCCACTTTGGACGAAGCCTTGGCCGGCACCACCATCAGTTGCGCACTCACCAGCCGCCGCCGCGAAATTACCGCACCACTGCAAACACCGCGCCAACTTATACCTGAATTACTGCAAGCGGCGGCCAATGGCGAACAAGCGGCCTTAGTATTCGGCAACGAAACTTTCGGCCTGTCGATTGAAGAAGTGCAAACCTGCAACCGCCTGATGACCATCAACGGCAATCCCGATTATTTCTCGCTCAACCTTGCCCAAGCCGTGCAAGTTGCGTGTTACGAAATTTTCAGCCAAACCGACGTACCGATGACTCATTTGCAACAGGAAGACCACGCCGCCACCCACGAACAAATCAAAGGCATGGTTTCGCACATGGAATCCTTAATGCACGATGTAGATTTTTTCAAACGCCGCAACAGCGTGCGCCTGATGCGCCGCATGCAGAGTCTGTTCGGCCGCGCCAACACCCAAACGGAAGACATCGACATCTTGCGCGGTTTCTTCAAAACCTTAAAACAACACTTGAAAGATTGATTTTTTTCAAATGTGAAACCCCGGATTTGAGTACGGCTCAAAGCTAAGCAAACGCAAAACGCGCAGACACATCAAATACAAAGCCAAGTGTTCGAGAAGTATATGGCGGAGAAATGCGCCGAAGATGGGGATTTTGCAAAAGCCGGCATTATTTTCTGTCTTTGAAAGACAGTAAAGAAACGGACATCCCCCCATCTTGCCTCGCCATAACATTCAGCTGTTTGGCACATGCATCGCAGGATAAAACCACCGTTTCAAACAAGCCCAACCAAACATTGGCGTCAATCCTATGCCGCTGAAATGATGCGCTCCGCCCCCAAGCGGCTGCCTTTGCAGCAAAATTGCGAAGCGACCGGTTCGCGGGCTGCCTGTCATCATCAATGATTTTTCCCACAGATGACAAGGCGGCATGATCCATTTCCTTTTAAGAATTCGACGTATCAGCAAAAAGAGTGGCGCCGTTTGGTGATTTTTGATCAGGTGGCTAAGCCATATAAAGATTTGAAGGGCGATACCCCTTTTAGTTTTTTTTCTCAATCCGTTGTCCAAACAACCCGGCTGTTCCTTATATTTGAAGCCGTCTGAAACCAAGGTAGCTTATGAATTATGCGCTTGATGCCTTATGGTGGAAACTCACCAGCCAACCCGTGCGCGAACTTGCCGCCCTGCTCACCGCTCCTCCTTTGTGGCACAGCGGTTGCGAATTGCCGGTGCGCGCATTGTTGGGCGAACATGGTTTCCGCTATCTGTGCTCACTCGACAAAAATCCACAACCGCTGGCCGATTATCTGGCAGAATACGCCCCGTTTAACCGCCGCTTGGGCTTATACACCGAACATTTACTGGCGTTTTGGTTCAGCCACGCGCCTCATGCCGAATTGTTGGCGCAAAATCTGCAAGTCGTTTCAGACGGCCGCACCATCGGTGCGGCAGATTTTATTATCAAGCTCAACAGGAAAACCTATCACCTTGAATCAACATGCAAATATTACGGTTGTACAAGCGGACAATTCGATGATTTGCGCGGTTTGAACCAACAAGACCGTTTGGCCGATAAAGCGGCCAAACTGCCGCAGCAACTCATGCTGCTGAAATTTTCAGACGGTCTCAAAACTTTGCAGCAACACAGTTTGCCAACTGATTTGCAACCCACTTCCATTGTGCGCGGTATCGGCTTTTTTCCCGACGGTTTCAGTGATTTTCAAGCACCATTCAACCCTTACGCTTGGCGCGGCGTGTATTTGGCCGACTGGAACAAGCATGATTTCAGCCACACCAACACCCGCTATTGCCTGCTTGACCGGATGGCCTATCTCGCACCTGCACGCGTGACTGAAGCGGAGACGATGAATGCCGACGCCGTGCAAAGCATCAACAGCGGTTTGGTGGCCGTGTTGGAACAACGCCCCGACGGTCACTGGCATGAAACATTGCGTATCATGAAAAATATTTGAACAGGGTCAAATACGCCCTACTCATCCTGTCATTCTCATTTTCAGACGGCCTCATTGTTCAGGCCGTCTGAAAATCCCGTATAATCACCCCCCACCCAATGATTCGAAGCTAACCACATGACACCCATCCAACTCGAACACACCACCGCCCTGCTGGCCGGGATGCTGACCTTCAAACAGCCGGCCGATGCCGTTTTATCTGCCTATTTCCGCGAACACAAAAAACTCGGCCGCCAAGACCGTCACGAAATCGCCGAAACCGCCTTCGCCGCGCTGCGCCATTATCAAAAAATCGCGGCCGTATTACGCCGTCCGCACGCGCAATCGCGTAAAGCCGCATTGGCCGCACTTGTGCTCGGCCGCAGCGCGAACATCGGCAAAATCCAAAATTTACTCGATGAAGAAGAAACAAAGTTTCTCAGACATCTCAAAGCACACAAAGCCGAGTTTTCAGACAGCCTGCACACCGCTGCCGAATTACCTGAATGGCTGATTACACAATTGCACACCCATTTCAGCGACGAAGAAATCCTCACTTTCGGGCGCAGCGTCAACCAGCCTGCACCTTTAGACATCCGCGTCAATACCCTGAAAAACAAGCGCAGCAAAGTGTTGGCCGTCCTGCAAGCCGAAGGGCCAGCCGCCGAAGCCACGCTGTTTTCGCCATGGGGCATTCGTTTGAAAAACAAAATCCCACTGAACAAACACAGATTGTTTATCGACGGCTCGGTCGAAGTGCAAGACGAAGGCAGCCAACTGCTGGCTTTACTGGTCGGCGCCAAACGCGGCGAAACCGTGGTTGATTTTTGTGCCGGAGCAGGTGGTAAAACCTTGGCCATCGGTGCGCAAATGGCCAACAAAGGCCGCATTTATGCGTTCGACATTGCCGAAAAACGGCTGGCTAATCTTAAACCCCGAATGACCCGCGCCGGCCTGACCAACATCAATCCCGAACGCATCAGCAGCGAACACGACAGCCGCCTCGCCCGCTTAAACGGCAAGGCCGACCGCGTGTTGGTGGATGTCCCGTGTTCGGGCTTGGGTACATTGCGCCGCAATCCCGATTTAAAATACCGCCAATCACCCGAAACTGTGTCCGAATTGTTGAAACAGCAATACAGTATTCTTTCCTCTGCTGCCAAACTGGTAAAACCGAAAGGCCGCCTGGTCTATGCCACCTGCAGCATTCTGCCGGAAGAAAACGAGCATCAGGTTGAACGTTTTTTAGCCCAGCATGCTGGGTTTGAATTGCTTGACAGCAGCGAATTGCTCGCCGCCGCCAAAGTGGACTTGAATACCGGCAAATACCTGCGCATGGATACTGCGGCCCACCAAACCGACAGTTTCTTTGCCGCCGTGTTGCAGCGGAAATAAAAAAACAGGCCGTCTGAAAAATGCTTAATCCTGTTTTCAGACGGCCTGTTGCACATCATTCAACGCACCGCACCGCTTGAATTTCACTTTCCTCTCCCTTATCTACCCGCCGTACCGCCAAAAGAATCATTTTAAATTCTCGCAACTTGCGTATAATGCTAACGTTCAAACCAAACCACTCCGATTGTTTTAAAGGAATCACACATGAGCATTCATGACCAAATCAAAGAAGTCGTTACCACCCACCGTGTTGTCTTGTTTATGAAAGGCACCAAACAATTCCCGCAATGCGGCTTCTCATCACGCGCCGTGCAAATTTTAAACGCGGCCAACTGCACCGACTACGTGACTGTAAACGTTTTGGAAAACGACGAAGTGCGCCAAGGCATCAAAGAATACAGCGATTGGCCGACCATTCCGCAACTGTATGTCAACGGCGAATTTGTCGGTGGTTCCGACATCATGATGGAAATGTTCGAAGCCGGCGAATTAGAAGAAGTGTTGAAAGCCTGATTATTGCACAACTCAAATTTCAAATTGTTGACAAAAGGCCGTCTGAAATCCTGCTCAGACGGCCTTTTGCATGGTTTGTGCAGTTTGCGCCGAAAATAAAAAAAAGTATAATGAACACACTTTACCATACCGAGTAGAAGCCATGAATGTAAACGTCATCGACCATCCCCTGGTCAAACACAAATTAACCCTGATGCGCGAAGCCGAATGCAGCACCTATAAATTCCGCACCCTCGCCACCGAACTCGCCCGCCTGATGGCTTACGAAGCCAGCCGAGATTTCGCCATAGAAAAATACATTATCGACGGCTGGTGCGGCCGCATTGAAGGCGACCGCATCAAAGGCAAAACTTTAACCGTGGTACCGATTCTGCGTGCCGGTTTAGGCATGCTCGACGGCGTTTTAGACTTGATTCCCACCGCCAAAATCAGCGTGGTCGGCCTGCAGCGCGATGAAGAAACCTTAAAACCGGTTTCCTACTTTGAAAAATTCGTTGACTGCATGGACGAGCGTCCCGCACTGATCATCGACCCCATGCTCGCCACTGGCGGCTCCATGGTCGCCACGATCGACTTATTGAAAGCCAAAGGCTGCAAAAGCATCAAAGCCTTGGTTTTGGTGGCCGCACCCGAAGGCGTGAAAATCGTCAATGATGCGCATCCCGACGTGACTATCTATACAGCCGCACTCGACAGCCATCTGAACGAAGACGGCTACATCATTCCGGGTTTGGGCGATGCCGGCGACAAAATTTTTGGTACGCGCTAACTAGGGCTTGTTCTCATTTTGTCTGCACTGCAGATTTTCGGGCAGAAAAGTGCGTATGAGGGACGATACCCAAGAAGGACAGTTTTACACGCCGCGCCGGTAAAACCGGCCGGCACGGCAAGGTCAGACACATTGCGCGCATTTTCAACACAGCAGACGGGTTTTTATGCCGGAAGATGCCGCATGATGAAATGAGGACACGCCCTAAAACAAACACAGGCTGTCTGAAACCGATTCACCTTTTCAGACGGCCTGTTCAGACAGCCTCCCTTTCATTTATTATAAGGAACATCATGAGCTTTCAAGACAATCTGGCCGCCATGCCCCCAATCGGCCACTTAACCGGCCTCGACATTTGCAATGAGCAAGGCAGCACCATCCATCACATTCCGGCCACACCGGGCAAACTCGGCTCATTAAAACTCTATCATGCGCTGGCCCAAGAATTCGACAATCAATTAAACGCCGCCACTGCCGAACGCGGTTTAACATTATTTGCCGAACACGTAGCCGATGCCGAGGCCAATCCGGGCAAACATCCCAACATCGACTTATTGTTCCAAGTCAAAGCCGAAAACTTGGCTTACCGCTTAAAACCATTACACACCTAACCGAATCAAACAGGCCGTCTGAAAACCTTTTCAGACGGCCTGTTGTTACCTTGTAATAAAATCGTTTACATTATTTAAAATATGTTATACCATAACTCCCAGTTTTACTTTACCCACCTGTTTTTAGAGAACAACCATCATGAAAAAATCTATTTTACTGATTACTTCCGCATTGTTCCTGTCAACCGCCGCATATGCCCACCGCGTATGGGTTGAAACCGCACATACCCACGGCGGAGAATACCTGACCGCAGAATTGGGCTACGGCGAATTCCCTGAATTGGAACCGATTGCCCGTGACCGCCTCAACATTTTCAAACCCTTGCAATTGGTCACTGAAAAAGGTAAAGAAAACCTGATTCAAAAAGGCCGATTCAACTATCAATACCGCAGCAACCATCCGGTTAAAGACGGCAGCTACCTGGTGATTGCCGAATACCGACCGACCTTCTGGTCGAAAAACGCTGCCGGCTGGAAACGCGCCAACAAAACCGAAATGCCTGATGCCACCTACTGCGAAGAAAGCCGCATGTACGGCAAAAACATCGTCAACGTCGGCCATGAAAGCGCAGACACCGCCATCATCACCAAACAAGTCGGCCAAAACTTAGAAATCGTGCCGATGGACAATCCGGCTAACATACGCGTCGGCGAGCGTTTCAAAGTGCGTGTACTTTACCGTGGCGAACCATTGGCCAACCATCCGGTAACCGCCACCTTCGACGGCTTTGACAACAGCGACCGCAGCAAAAGCCACAAAGTAGAAGCCCAAGCATTCTACGACGTGACCAACGACAAAGGCGAAGTAGACATCATTCCATTACGCCAAGGCTTTTGGAAAGTAAACGTCGAGCATAAAACCGATTTCCGTGACCAAAAAGTCTGCCAAAAAGAGTCAAACTACACCACCCTGACTTTCCAAATCGGCCATACGCACTAATTTACCCTTCTGAAAAATCGCTGAAACAAACGACAATACATTGCAAACGTCACAGGCCGTCTGAACATTCAGACGGCCTTTTATCACCGTTACGCAAAAAACCGATTAAAACCTCAAGGCTGAAACGGCGCAAACCGCCATTCTCCCGAAGCCAAATCCAATTCAAAAATATTCAGCCGGCCGACAGCCACCCGCACCAAACGCAGGCAAGGATAACCCGCCTTAGCCGTCATGCGCCGCACTTGGCGGTTTTTACCTTCGGTAATCTTAATTTCCACCCAAAAATCCGGCACCGTTTTGCGCACCCGAACCGGCAGCCGGCGCGGCCACAGCTGATCCGCTTCGCCACCAGCCAACACACGCACTTTGGCCGGACGGGTCATAAAATCGCCCAAATCCGCACCACGGCGCAACACATTCAGCTTCGACTCATCCGGCACACCTTCAACCTGCGCCCAATAAGTCTTTTCCTGCTTAAACTTCGGGTCTGCAATCCTCGCCTGCAAGCGGCCGTTATTCGTCAGCAACAGCAAACCTTCGCTATCCACATCTAAACAGCCGGCCGGATAGAAACCCGGCTGTTCGACATAATCTTTCAAACACGCATGCTTTTCATGCAGGGAAAACTGGCAAATCACCCCATAAGGTTTGTTCAAAACAATCAAATCATTCATTCAGACAGCCTCAATATTTATTTGCTATTCTACCAGCAGCAACCGGTAAAATCATTTTCTACCTAACCATTTCATTACGCGCATTCCAATCAGTATTTTGTTCCCAATTAATTCAGATGCTTATTCATCCCCTCCATTTTCACGCTTGACAGTCAGACAGCAAACCAGTATAGTCCCCACTTCATTAGGAGTAATGGCTGAGAGGCTGAAGGCACTTCCCTGCTAAGGAAGCATGTGGGGTCAACCTGCATCGAGGGTTCGAATCCCTCTTACTCCGCCAAATAAAGCAAAACCCGCCGGACACACGGCGGGTTTTGCTTTATTTGGCATTTTTATAATTCGAAACCGACGAAAAGCTACGTCCGTTTTCAGGCGGCCCGCCTGCACACCAGCAAAGCCGTAAATCGACCGCATGCCCGTACAACCGGTAAAGTTGAAGCCGAGTTCACTTGGGGCATTTCTCATCTGCATTACCACCCATCGGGCAAACTGCCGCCGCAATGGTGGGACAACGCGCCTGATCCGAATCTTCCGGCCATCACACTGACTGACCACGAAAACCGTTGGCCGTCTGAAAAAAACATTGCCGCCAGCTCAGTGTTTGCATTCGGCGGCGGCAATTGCGTATTGGTTATCAGGGTGTCATGGACCATACCGCAAAGGCCGTCTGAAACCTTAATTAAATGCGATTAACTATCAGGTTTCAGGCGGCCTTTTCCCATACCAACGGGCTAAAGCGGACCGGTAATCTGTTTCGTCACAAACGTTCAGTCCGCATGTTTTTTACTGATAATGATTGCATTCCCCAATTTCTTTAAATTATGCCATAATAACGAAGTGCCATATAGTGGGATCAATAATAACCGGGACAAGGCGGCCTGCCGCAGACAGTACAATCCGTACATCATAACAGGTCGGCGCAGTCTCAGTTTTTTCATGATTTCACTATGCCGCCCGACATGGAAAAGAAAAAACCTTAACCTACAAGAGAATCTTTATGACTAACAAAGCTACCATTATCTATACCCACACCGATGAAGCACCTGCTTTGGCAACCAAATCATTCCTGCCTATCGTGCGTGCGTTTACCCAATTCGCCGACATTGATGTGGAAACCAAAGATATTTCATTGGCCGGGCGCATTTTGGCCACTTTCCCGGATTTTTTGAAAGAAGAGCAACGCGTGCCGGATGCTTTGGCCGAATTGGGCGAGCTGGTAAAAAAACCTGAAGCCAACATAATCAAACTGCCGAACATCAGCGCGTCTGTGCCACAACTGACTGCTGCGATTAAAGAATTGCAGGCGCAAGGTTTTGCTGTGCCGGATTTCCCGACCGACCCGAAAACCGATGAAGAAAAAGGTATCCGCGAGCGTTATGACCGCATTAAAGGCAGTGCGGTAAACCCTGTTTTGCGCGAAGGCAACTCTGACCGCCGCGCGCCGAAAGCCGTGAAAAACTATGCCAAGAAAAACCCGCACAGCATGGGCGCTTGGTCTAAAAACTCCAAAACCCACGTTGCCACCATGCAAAGCGGCGACTTTTTCCATAACGAACAATCTGTAACCGTACCGGCGGCGACTTCTGTTTCCATCATCTTCACCGACAAACAAGGCAACAAAAAAGAATTGCGCAAACCGGTCAATCTGAAAGACAGCGAAATCATCGACGCCACTGTGATGAACAAAAAAGCCTTGGTGCGCTTCCTGAACGAACAAGTAAAAGAAGCTAAAGCGCAAGGTTTGCTGTTCTCATTGCATATGAAAGCGACCATGATGAAAGTGTCTGACCCTATTATCTTCGGTCATGCCGTGGAAGCTTTCTTTGCCCCTGTATTTGAAAAATTCGGCGATGAATTGGCTGCTGCAGGGGTAAATGTGAACAATGGTTTCGGCAACCTGTTGGCCAACTTGGACAAACTGCCGTCTGAAACCAAAGCTGCCGTTGAAGCAGAAATCGCTGCCGTCTATGCCACCAACCCCGATTTGGCGATGGTTGATTCCGACAAAGGCATCACCAACCTGCACGTACCGAGCGATGTGATTGTCGATGCGTCTATGCCTGCGATGATCCGCAACTCCGGTCAAATGTGGGATAAAGAAGGCAAGCTGCAAGACACCAAAGCTGTGATTCCGGACAGCAGCTACGCCGGTGTATACCAAGCCACCATTGATTTCTGCCGCGAACACGGTGCATTCGACCCCGCCACCATGGGCACCGTACCAAACGTCGGCCTGATGGCGCAAGCAGCCGAAGAATACGGTTCGCACGACAAAACGTTTGAAATCGAAGCCGACGGCGTGGTGGAAGTGGTTGATGCTTCAGGCGAAGTGTTGATGAAACACGAAGTCGAAGCCGGCGACATCTGGCGCATGTGCCAAACCAAAGATGCGCCAATCAAAGACTGGGTGCAATTGGCGGTAAACCGTTCACGCCTGAGCAACACCCCTGCCGTGTTCTGGTTGGATGAAAAACGTCCGCACGACAAGAGCTTGATCCACAAAGTGGAAGCCCACCTGAAAGAATCAGATACCAATGGTTTGGACATCCGCATTCTCCCACCGGTAGAAGCCACTAAGTTCAGCTTGGAGCGCATTAAAAAAGGCGAAGACACCATCTCTGTAACCGGTAACGTATTGCGCGACTACCTGACCGACTTGTTCCCGATTTTGGAATTAGGCACCAGCGCGAAAATGTTGTCTGTCGTACCTTTGATGAACGGCGGCGGCATGTTCGAAACCGGCGCGGGTGGTTCTGCACCGAAACACGTTCAACAATTCTTGGAAGAAAACCACCTGCGTTGGGACTCTTTGGGCGAATTCTTGGCCTTGGCCGTATCGTTTGAGCATTTGGCACAAAAAACCGGCAACAGTAAAGCGCAAGTTTTGGCCGACACCTTGGATGCTGCTACCGAACAATTGCTGTTGAACGGCAAATCTCCAAAACGCAAAGCCGGCGAACTCGACAACCGAGGCAGCCACTTCTACATTGCACTTTACTGGGCGCAAGCATTGGCTGCTCAAGACAAAGACGCTGAGTTGAAAGCCAAGTTCGCGCCACTGGCCGAAACGCTGGCCGCCAACGAAGACAAAATCGTAGCCGAACTGGCTTCCGGTCAAGGAAAAGCCGTGGACATCAAAGGCTACTACAGCCCGGATGAAGAGCTGGCTTTCCAAGCCATGCGTCCAAGCACAACTTTGAATGCAGCTTTAGCCGCACTGTAATGGAAAGGCAGCGTCGAACCTGTTGTTGTCACCGCACAACCAGGTTTAGCCGTTGGCTTTGACTGAAGGCCGTCTGAAAGTGATGAACGCTTTCAGACGGCTTGTTTTACAACACTTCAACGATACAACTGACCCAAAGCGGCCTATTGGGCATTTGGGATGATTTTTCATCCTAAATCCTACTCCAAGCTACTAAAATATCTTCTGACAAATATAATCTCACCCCCTCTTCCCAAGCCCGGAGGACATCAGGTTTTCGTCTTTAATTCAGTGAATTTCCCCTCTATAGCTGTTTTACTAAATAACGGGCACAGAAATATCTAAATGCCGTCACTCCCGCTCAGGCGGGAATGACGGATTTCAGGTTTCAGACGGCATGGGAAAAACTTGTACTCATTTTTAAGTCAAACGGCAATAGCCGGCTCAGAAATGCCATGACACCGAACCCGCGGCCGAAGGATGGTATTGTCGGCAGTCTTTTCCGATTGAATGGGCTTTGAAAGGGCCTGTTTGGTTTTACGGCGGATGGTTTTCCCGTTGCGGTGGTGGCGCTGCACCGGTTGCGGACAGGTCTGCCTGCCGTGGGTGTATCCGTATGCGGGCAGCCCGGGGGATGCGGGTTTTGGGGTGGGGAGATACGTGTTACACAAGGGACATTTATATCTTTGCCTGCCGTTTTTACGGCGGTTCTTCACCGGGCTGTTTTGATGGCAAAAAGGGCACTTTTTATAAACATTGGCAAAAAACCGCTAATTGGCCATTTGCCCAAAATTCAAAACTACCACCGTTTTTCAGACGGCGTATTGCCAATTCGTCACCGGCTTGCACACCAGCCAGTGCACGCATCCTAAGCTTGACTTTTTTTCAATCAGGAGCAATGCCGCCAGTTTGGCGGTCACGCACGATAAATCCCAAATCCAGTTCTTTTAAAGCCAAAGCACGATATTCAGTATTCAGTGACAGGCTTTCATCGAAATGCAGCGGTACCATATCCGTTTCAGGCGGCATCTTATCCAGCCACATATGGCGCGTGCCGGATTTCATCAAATTGCCGTGCCGAGCAGCCCGTCATCCTGCGCCACATAAATCAATCCGACCAGTGTGGGAGACCAGTCCTACTCGCCGGTCACGTTTGGCTGGTTTCACTTTCTGCAACGCTTCTTCCGCGTTCAGACAGCCTTTATTACGCCTGTAAGATAATTAAAATTAACGCACAGGCTTTTGCAACGTTTCCACTTGTTTGACGCGTTCGGCAGTCATCGGATGGGTGCTTAGCCAATTGCCAATGCTTACTTCTTCTGAGTGGTCGTACTGCACTTGCATGCGTTCCAAAAAATCAGCCAAATGCTGCGGCGGCAGGTTTAAACGCTGAAGCTCGGCGACGGCATAGCGGTCAGCTTCCATCTCAAATGCCTGCGAATATTGCGCATCTACTAATAATACCGGCAGGGTTGTCATCAGATCACTCGAATCGCTAGTCACAACAATCATCAACACACCGACTCCGATGCCGCGCAAGGCCTGCTGCAAACTGTGCCGGTGAACCAAATGGCCCTGTTCATGCGCCAATACAGCCAATATTTCATGATCGTTTTCTGCCAAATTGACCAATTCATCGGTAAGCACAATGGTATTATTCGGAATGGCAAACGCATTTGCGCCCATTTTAGCGCCTTTACGGAACAGCAATTTAGCCGGCACTTCAGGTTTGAGTTTTTGATGATACAAGTCAGTAATCTGCTGCTTGCGGCCGGCAGAAAGTTTGCTCTCCTCGGTAACATCAGTAATTATCTCCTCCGCCTGATTACCCAAGCCTTGCAATGTATTCGCAGGCAGATGGTGCGCCAGATGGTAAGATGCAGTCGGAATGCCCCACCGATAGACGCCAAATACTACCGCCACCACCACAATCAGCCCGATTACCGCCCATTTCCAACTTTGCTCAAAACGGTTTACCTGTTTGAACATGGTTTGGTTTTTCAAGCGTAACCAATCGGGTACATCATGACTGGGAAACTCAATCCTCGCGTCATCAGGCAAATCAATCACTGGTAATACGCCGCCCACACCCGCCATATACGCCAAATCTTTGCGCGCATAATCAATCGAACCGCCGTCAAACACCACACGAATGCCGTCTGAAACGGCATAGAGCTCTGCCATCCGCCCGGTGTTCAGGCAGCCGTCGTAATAACGCACCGTGATTTTTCCATTCATTACCTGACCATTCTCACAAGGAAAGATCAATATCAAACACATCAGCGATTTCCTCACCGGTGGCATGATAATCCTGTTGTGCGGCATTCATCAAATTTTCAGGGTTATCTGCCGTATACACTTTCAATGTATCGGCTTGATAACGGTAAAGGCGTACCACACCCCAAGGATACAGCATCCCCAGTGTAAATACAGTAGCCAGATAATTGGTAAACTTAATCCACGCGAATTTAAACGGGCTCAGTTCGGTAGAAACACGGCCACTACCCAGCGACACGTTCTGCCAAACAGCTTGAAACAAATAACCTTGCGTAAGCGGCACAAAATAGCCGAGTACGGCCACATACATCAAGCCGATAACACTGACCAACCAGTCAGATGTCACATTTTCACTAACTGTCGCCATATCCGGACCACCTGCAAACATACCGACCACTACAGCCATTGCAATCAACACTGCCAACATAATCAAATAAGGCACCAGCACCGCCGCATAAAAGTTTCCGACGTCCGCCTTCAATTTAAGCTTCACATGGCCTACCTGCAAATGATTGGTTTGATAAGATTTAAACCAATACAAAGCCAAAGGATACAGCAAACCGAAGCTCAGCAGCACCGCCAATGCACACTTGATAAACAGCCAATAAGTCTGTCCCATCGAAGCGGAGAAATAAAAACGGCTGTTGCCGAATTTGGTATTACGCGCACGAAAACGCATGGTTGAGCGCACCAGCCATGGAAACACTGTCATCATCATCAGCCACCCGCCCAAAGCAATCACCGGATCAATCTCCGACGCAATCGAAAAACCGGCAAACAGCATCAACGCAATAATCCGCCCCATCAAAATACGTGTCGGCAACGCCGTAAAATCAAAGCGGTAACCACCCAATTCCGTATTGCCGTAAAAATAGCGCATACGGCGCACTTTTGCCCACGGTGAGTAAAACGATAATGTGATAATCGTCAAAAACAGATTCACAATCCAAATTTTGAAATACTCTCCTGCATTGCCGAAAAACTGAAAACGCCATTCCTGCGGCTCAAGACCTAATGGTTGCGGTTGTGCCGGCAGCCCGGCCTGCCCCACCACAGACCCGCTGTGAGGTTGCCAATCCGTATTCATACTATCTCCTCCCTTAACATAATAAAAACAGCATTATAAAATAAAAATATCCTACTTGGAGCGAAAGACCGGCTAAAAAAGAATGATCCCGATAAAGCTGGAGACTGCTCAAATTCAAAATCTGTTTTTGGCAAACATGTTTAACACTCCTGACATATTCGCAAGCTATCCGCCCCCACCGATTTACCCTATAATGTGTCTTTAATGATTTTCACGCCGTTTGAGTGTTCAGACGGCCTGTTTTATTTTCTGCGTCATTGTTATGTTTCTCGATATCAACCGTTATCCTTTTCCTGTTTTCAAAAAAGAAATCCGCCATTTGATACTGCTGGCCGTGCCGATGTTGTTGGCACAGGTAGCACAGGTCGGCATCGGTTTCGTCGATACCGTGATGGCCGGCGGGGCGGGAAAAGAAGATTTGGCGGCCGTGGCTTTGGGCAGTGGTGCATTTGCCACGATTTTCATCACCTTTATCGGCATTATGACCGCACTCAACCCCATCATCGCCCAGCTCGACGGCGCAGGCAAACTTGATGAAGTGGGTGAAACCGGCCGCCAAGGGCTTTGGTTCGGGCTGGCTTTGGGCGTATTCGGCATGTTACTGATGTGGGCGGTGATTGTGCCGTTTCAAAACTGGCTGGATTTGGGCAACTACATCGAAAACACGATGGCGCTTTATATGATTTTTACCGGTCTGGCTATGCCCGCAGCGATGATACACCGTGCAATGCACGCATATGCTTCAAGTCTCAACCGGCCACGTGCGATTATGTGGGTGAGCGTGGCAGCCTTTTTCCTGAATGTGCCGCTGAATTATATGTTTGTGTACGGAAAATTCGGCATGCCGGCTTTGGGCGGCGCAGGCTGCGGCCTGGCGACGGCTTTCGTGTTTTGGTTCAACGCGGCTGCCTTATGGCTGTATGTCGCCAAACAGGATTATTTCAAAAAATTCAAACTGACCGGACAATTTAGCAAACCGGATTTCGCCGCATTTAAAAACTTTTGGAAACTGGGCGCACCCATCGGCTTATCCTACTTTTTGGAAGCCAGCTCGTTTACCTTTATTGTGTTTTTGGTGGCGCGTTTGGGTGAGGATTATGTGGCGGCGCAGCAGGTCGTCATCAGCCTGACCGGCATTATTTATATGGTGCCGCAAAGTGTTGGTGCAGCATCGACCGTGCGTGTGGGTTTCGTACTCGGCCGCCGCCAGTTTGTCCGCGCCCGCTATATTTCGGGCGTATCCTTGATTTTAGGCTGGGGATTGGCTGTTATCACTGCCTTGGCTTTGGTATCATTGCGTTATCCTTTAGCAGGCATGTACACCAACGATGCAATGGTGTTGAACATTGCTGCGGGTGTATTGCTGCTTGCGGCGGTATTCCAATTGTCCGACTCGACCCAATGCATTGCTTCTTACGCTTTGCGCGGTTATAAAGTGACCAAAGTACCGATGTATATCCATGCGATTGCATTTTGGTTGTGTGGTCTGCTGCCGGGCTACATCTTGGCCTACCGCTTCGATATGGGCTTGAACGGCTTTTGGACGGCGTTAATCATCTCACTCACCATTGCTGCCGTTGCGTTGGTTTGGTGTTTGGAGCTTTGTAGCAAATCGTTTGTCAAATCTTATGCCGGATAAGTTTCAGACGGCCTATTTGAGATGATGCTGGATGATGCTGTTTGAAAACGCGTTTATTCTTCAAATATTATATTTTTCGGGGCTGTATTGGATTGGCAGTTATGTTACTCATTCGAAAATGAAGATAACATACTGTAAATTATCTGAAAAAGTACAAAAAAAACAACTTGGGTTTTTGTACCCGGAGTTACTGCCCGTCCGGCTGCCGGTTTATTGGATATCCACCCCAATGCAGCAGCGTTGTTTACCGTAAAACCC
>NZ_PXYY01000036.1 GCF_003013245.1 Neisseria iguanae | reverse complement strand
TGAAAATTTCCGGAATCAGGTAAAGCGCATTCTACGGAAATAGAACGGAAACCTTTCCCTTTATTCCCGAAGGAATGTGAATTTCGTTTTAACTTTGGCGTACCAAAAGGGCAGCTTAAAGTCTTGCTGTTTTGGTGTGGTATTTAAGGCTGATTTAATACAGCCTTCAAGTTTGGATAGGCGGTAAAATCCATGATGTAAATTGATTGGAGCCGTCTGAAAAAGATTCCACAAACTATATTTTTCAGATAGTCTGACAGTAATTTATCAATCTTCAGTAATCTGCTCCTTCACCCGTCCGGCGGGAGATGGCTAGGGATAAGGTGGCTTTAAAACGGATGAAAACCATCAAGGCCGTCTGAAAAAAGATTTTGCTAAACATATTTTTCAGATAGCCTAATAGAGTCTATCAATTTTCAGTAACCTGCCTTCTCCCGTCCGGCGGGGGATGATGGCTTTCAAAGAATAAAAGATATCAAGGCCATCTGAAAACATAATTCAAGGAAAGTCATGGATTTTTGGCAAGGATTTTGGATAATGACCGGCGTGCATCTCTTGGCCTGTATGTCGCCCGGGCCTGATTTTGTGTTGGTGTCGCAACAATCCTTGAGCCGAGGTCGGGCGGCAGGTTTGCTGACGGCGCTGGGTATCGCGCTGGGGTTTGGTATACACATTATTTATTCGGTGTTGGGGTTGGTGACGGTGGTGGCACAATCGGCCACGCTGCTGACGGTGATTAAAATCGGCGGCAGCCTGTATCTGATTTATATCGGTTACAAAGGACTGACTGCCAAAGCAGCCGATAACGTGATTGAAATCCGAGCTGAAGCAATGGCCGAGGAACCGGCTTGGCAAATCATCTGGCGAGGTTTGTTGTGCAATGTGCTGAACCCGAAGGCGGTGGTGTATATGTTGTCGCTGTTTACCGTAGTTTTATCGCCGGCTACGCCGCTGTGGCAGATGGCGGCTTACGGCGCATGGATGACGCTGATGCTGTTTGTCTGGTTCGGATTGGTGGCTTCGGTGTTGTCGGTGCCGGCAGTCAACCGCCGTTTCCAGCGTTTCGGCCATCAGATAGATCGCATTTGCGGTGGCGCATTGGTATTGTTGGGCATTAAATTGATGCGCGGCAGTTAAGGCGTGTTCGGCATCTTTTCAGCATAAAATACACCTGCTGTATGGAAAATGTGCGCAAGGTGTCTAACTTTACTGCGCTTTTCCGCCCAAAAGGATGCGACGCAGACGCAATGAGGATATGCCTTAGGAAAAGTCGTCACTCTGCCCTGTAGGCCATCTGAAAAAAATGTAAACGAAAAGAGAAAACAATGAAAACGCAAACAGTCGGTATCGCGCAATGTGTGGCGCAAAATTTAAAACAGTATTTTAAAGACTTGGCCGGTGAAACGCCGGTTGGCGTGTACGATATGGTGTTGCACCAAGTCGAAAAACCCATGTTGCAATGCGTAATGGACGAATGCAACGGTAATCAGTCGAAAGCCGCTGTGATGCTGGGCTTGAACCGCAATACCTTGCGCAAAAAATTATTGCAGTACGGTTTGCTGGACGATTGAAACGGATAAACAGGCCGTCTGAAAACATCCATTCAGTTTTCAGACGGCCTGTTTGCCATCAAAAAGATTAAGTCAATAATCAATAGGAAAACAAAATGAGCATCATCTGCCCATGCAGCCATGCAGGAAAAGGCATCGGACAAGTATGGCCACTGATGCGCGATTTGGCCGTGTTTGAACACCACATCGACAGCTTCGCCATCACGCCGCAAATCGTTAAAGCACACGGCTTCGACAAAAAAACCGCCCGATTTTTACTGCTTGGCCGCCGGTTCAGACAGCCTCATCGGCGGCATGTTGGTGTATTACTTTTTAAACTGCATTGCTCAAAACCAACCGGCGGTGTACGTCAAAGAAGTGTATGTCGCCGAGAATTTCCGCAGCCAAAAAATCAGTGAAAAGCTGATGCGCGCGTTGTATGCCGAAGCGAAGGCCAAGCCAAATAGACAGTCGTCGCATGCAACGATGCCGGACAAAGATTCTACCAGCACTTAGGCGTGGCGGAAGATAAAAAATGATTGGATTATGCATGGGAAATCAAGCAGCTGCGGTTAATCGTTAAAGCGGCATAACCGTATGTTCGCTTGAAAACGGAATATTTTCAGACGGCCTTAGAAAGATTTGTGTTGCAGTTTTCCGGATTTTACTTAATACAAGTTTAAATTTACAATATAGCAGCGTGAATACAATCGAATATAATTATGAATTTTTCTTTATGCATTTTTATATGTTGCCTATTTATATTATTCCTCTTGTTATTGTATTTCTATCTTACGGTTCCTGATTGGTTTGATAAGATTGTATTAATGCCTTTTAAAAAAGCATGGGAAGATACCGGGAAACCTAAAGCTATCATATGGATTTTATTAGGCATTGCAATGATATTTTCCAGCAGTTTTTATCATTCTCTTTTGAGTATTTCGGTGTTGCTATTTTTATTGACATGGCTGGGTATTTTTTCTTATATAGGAACATTGTTCAAGTTTAAAAAAGCTAATCACTGGGTAAGCCAGATTTCTGAATTTTTACTCGATATGATTGCTGTGTTTTCCTTTGCGTTTATTTTTAATTTAGTACTTCTAACGGTAATTGAGTTATTTCGAAATGATTTCCAAACTGTTTTGATTGAAGCAACAGTATTGTTTAGTATTGGTATTTTTTTTCTCGGAATCTATTATTCTTTTATTTTCTGGATAAGAGAAGATTTTGATATTAATAAGTTAATACAATATCAAAAAGAAAATTCTAAATATCAATTTACTAGAAACCATGCGGCAAAATTTGTTCATCTTACGGTCTTGATATTTTTGTTTAGTTCGGGTTTTTTTTCATATAAAGAAAACCAAAAAGCCCAACAAGATAATAATATACTAAAGATATGCAAAATCAGCGGAGAAAGCCCTAAGCAAATCAACTGTGACGAATCTAAAGGCTATATTATCCATAAGTTTATACCTGAAGGATAACCATAACCAAATAAAAATCAATGCTCTTCAAACTTTCTTGCCTTATTCATCTGAGACACCCCTTTAGTATTGCTGCCAAATGTGTTTATCTAATGCCTGTTATTGCGCTCATGTGTCGGTGTTTGCCGGCTGCTCATTGACTGTGCTGCCTGTGGTGTGGCTTATTTAGCGGGATTCCGCTTACGCAACAGAAGCTACTATTATGGCTGTTTTTTGCTAATTATATGTCGGTGCTGGTGTTGCGTTTTATTTTAAAGGCCGTCTGAAACAATATTTTTTCAGACGGCCTGTAGCTTGCAATATGCAGCAGATTGTTCACAATCCAGTTAAAAATCCTGCCAACCAATACTGCAAAAAAACGTAAAATAGGCGATAATGCAGCCTTACTGGTTTGGCGCCGTCGCGCCGATTTTTCAGACGGCTTCTTCAATTAACCCAACTCAAAAAGGAATTCGAATGGCAACCGTAAAACGTGCCCTCATCAGCCTGTCCGACAAAACCGGCGTGGTTGAATTTGCCCAAACCTTAACCCGACTGGGCGTGGAAATCTTATCTACCGGCGGTACGGCGAAACTATTGGCACAAGCCGGTATTCCTGTTATTGAAGTGGCCGATTATACCGGTTTTCCCGAAATGCTCGACGGCCGTGTGAAAACACTGCATCCGAAAATCCACGGCGGTATTTTGGGTCGCCGCGATTTGCCTGAACATGCTGCCCAAATGGAAGAACACGGCATCGGCAACATCGATTTGGTGTGTGTAAACCTGTATCCGTTTGCCGCCACCATTGTCAAGCCGGATTGCACACTGGAAGATGCGATTGAAAACATCGACATCGGCGGCCCGACCATGGTGCGCTCTGCCGCGAAAAACTGGAAACACGTTGCCATTGTCACCGATACCGCCGACTTTACCGATATTGCCGCAGAATTGGAAAACAACGGCGGCGTGTTGGGCGACAAAACCCGTTTCAACCTGTCGCGCAAAGCCTTCAGCCACACTGCGCAATACGACGGCATGATTGCCAATTACCTGAGCGCCTTGGACGACGAAAAATTGAGCGGCAAGCCGGAAGCAGGCGATTTCCCGAGCCGGTTCAATCAAAGCTGGATTAAAGTGCAAGACATGCGCTACGGCGAAAATCCGCATCAAAAAGCCGCCTTCTACCGCGACCTGTATCCGGCTGCCGGCAGCTTGAGCGCCTACCGCCAATTGCAGGGCAAAGAATTGTCCTACAATAACATTGCCGATTCCGATGCCGCGTGGGAAGCCGTTAAATCCTTCGAACAACCAGCTTGCGTAATTGTGAAACACGCCAATCCGTGCGGTGTGGCTGTGGCTGCCAATACCTTGGATGCTTACCGTTTGGCTTATGCTACCGACACCACCAGCGCGTTTGGCGGCATCATTGCTTTTAACTGCGAAGTAGGCGGTGCAACAGTGAAACAAATCACCGACAACCAATTTATGGAAGTATTGATGGCACCTGCGTTTACCGCCGAAGCCTTGGAAATCGTTGCCGCCAAAAAAAACGTGCGCGTGTTGGAAGTGCCGTTGGAAGAGGGAGGCAATCAATTCGACCTCAAACGTGTGGGTGGCGGCTTGTTGGTACAAACGCCTGACATCCTCAAACTCACCGCAGACGATTTGAAAGTCGTGACCAAACGCAGACCGACCGGGCAGGAAATCCATGATTTGCTGTTTGTATGGAACGTGGCCAAATTTGTGAAATCGAATGCCGTCGTATTCGGTAAAGGCGGCCAAACCTACGGCATCGGTGCCGGCCAAATGAGCCGTGTGGATTCCACCCGCATTGCCGCCCGCAAAGCGCAAGACGCGAATCTGGAATTGAACGGTGCATGCGCGGCATCGGATGCATTCTTCCCGTTCCGTGACGGCATCGATGTGATTGCCGAGCAGGGTATCAAAGCGATTATCCAACCGGGCGGCTCCATGCGCGATGAAGAAGTGTTCGCCGCTGCTGACGAACACGGTATTGCGATGGTGGTTACCGGCGTGCGTCATTTCCGTCATTGATTTCAAGAGAAATACAACGGGGCCGTCTGAAACTGATTGGGTTTCAGACGGCCCCGTTTTGTTCCGGCCCAATTAAGCGTTCAGATTCACCGCGTGTTCGCGTGTTTCGTGGAACACAATTTCCGGCCAGCGTTCTTGTGTCAAGCCCAGATTTACGCGGTTGGGGGCAAGGTAGGCAAGGTTGCCGCCGGCATCGACGGCCAAGTTGCCCGCGTTGGCTTTTTCAAATTCGGCCAGTTTTTTCTTGTCGTTGCACGATACCCAGCGCGCCGACCAAATCGATGCGTTGTCAAAGACGGCTTCTACGCCGTATTCCGCAGCCAAGCGTGAAGTGACGACTTCAAATTGCAACACGCCGACGGCCCCCAAAATCAAATCCGCGCCCGATTGCGGTTTGAATACCTGCACCGCGCCTTCTTCGCCAAGCTGTTGCAAACCTTTTTGCAGTTGCTTGATTTTCAGCGGATTTTTAATACGTACGCTGCGGAAGAGTTCTGGGGCGAAAAACGGAATACCGGTAAATGCCAATTGCTCGCCTTCAGAGAAGCTGTCACCGATTTGGATGTTGCCGTGGTTCGGGATGCCGATGATGTCCCCGGCGTAAGCTTTTTCGACCAACTCGCGGTCGTGCGACATAAAGGTTACCACACTGGAGGCGGCAATATCGCGGTTGATGCGCAGGTGTTTCATTTTCATGCCGCGTTCGAATTTGCCGGAACAAACGCGCAAAAAGGCGATGCGGTCGCGGTGTTTCGGATCCATATTGGCTTGGATTTTGAACACGAAACCGGAGAATTTTTCTTCGGTCGGCTCCACCACGCGCACGGTGGCATCACGGCCTTGCGGCGCGGGTGCCCAGTCGATGAGGGAATTTAAGATTTCTTGGATGCCGAAGTTGTTAATCGCCGAACCGAAGAACACTGGTGTGAGTTCGCCCGCCAAAAATCCGTCTAAATCAAATTCGTTGGACGCAGCCCGAACCAATTCGATTTCATCGCGTAATTGTTGTATTTCCAATGGGAAACGTGTTTCCAATTCGGGATTGTCAATGCCTTTAATGACATCGAATTCGTGCGGCAAACGTTCGCCGCCCGCTTCAAACAGATACACTTCGTCATTCAGGATGTGGTACACGCCTTTGAAGTTTTTACCCATGCCGATCGGCCAAGTCACCGGTGAGCAGCGGATTTTTAAGATGTTTTCCACTTCGTCGAGCAATTCCAAAGAATCGCGCACTTCGCGGTCGTATTTGTTCATAAACGTAACGATGGGCGTATTGCGCAGGCGGCAAACGTTCAACAATTTAATTGTCTGCGCTTCCACACCTTTGGCTGCATCAATCACCATCAAGGCGCTGTCGACCGCAGTCAATACGCGGTAGGTATCTTCCGAAAAATCTTGGTGGCCGGGGGTATCGAGCAGGTTTACTGTATGCCCGTGATAATCGAACTGCATCACCGACGAAGCCACCGAAATGCCGCGCTGCTTCTCGATGTCCATCCAGTCGGAAGTGGCGAACTTACCCGTTTTCTTACCCTTTACCGTACCCGCGTTCTGAATTGCCCCCGAAAACAGCAGCAGCTTTTCAGTGAGCGTGGTTTTACCCGCATCGGGGTGGGAAATGATGGCAAAGGTTCGGCGGCGGCGCACGTGTTCGGGGATATTCGACATAATGATTTTTCTAAAAATTTCAGGCCGTGATCGACGGCCTGTTGAATAACAAAAAGATGCGCAATTGTACAAAAAAACGCTTAAAGATTCAATGTTTGGATAAGAAAAGGCCGCCTGAACATTTGTTGGGACGGTCTTTTCCGGACAGTATAAATGAATAGGTGACATTCGGTGGTTCACGCCGGCAGTAACAGTGTACTTCCTTTCCAAGAATCGTCCATGCCGTACTTCGCCCCTTCGCAGCCCATGTCTGAGACATTGGATAAGCCTCCGGTGTTGACGGCGAATGCTGTATTCCAAGGCTTCTTGGGTGGGGGGGAATGTGGCCGATATCGCGGCTGTAAAGGTATGCGGCCAAGCCGAATTAAGTGTCGTTGGCGAATCTGATGGTTTATTCATCGCGGCTGAAACGGAATACCGGTGCGATCGGGCCGAAGATTTCTTTTTTGGCGAACTTAAATGTCTTGTGTGGTGTTGCGCAACACGGCAGGTCGCATAAACAGGTTGTCTGAAATGCCGCCGCACAATAATTTGCCGCCTTTTTGCCGTGTGTTGTTAACGATTTCAACTTCAGGCAGCAGAGGCAGGGCGTTTAGGTGTTCGACAAATTCTCGTCGGTATTGGCCGCAGCTGTCGGTGGGTGCTCAGGGTGGCGTGCGCCATTACCGCGCCAAAGTATGCCCAAGCCGTACGATTTTAAATTACTTAACAAGCCGTTGGGGAATTTTGGTGTTGGTAGTGACAGACAAACCGGCACCAAGCGATTTAGCGAGATTTGTGGTGGGATGGCGCCGTATCCGAGTATGTTCCGAGACCTGAAACAGCCAGAACAGGACGGATTGTTTACCGCAAATTTTTTGGCGCCATACCGACCCATGTGGCGATACGCCGACTATCCGGGCAGGTGGTAAAGTGGCGGATTTGGGAATGGCTTGAAATTGATTTAAATGATCTTTTGCCAAGTCAAAAGCAAAACCTCAAATGTAAATTTGGGGTTTTGGTTTGGTTGTAACTGATGAATTGTCGTCACTCTGATGGGTATTGTCTTTATAACACTAAAAATCACACAAATCATGACTACGCCCAAAAATGCTATATTCCTTGGTGTTATGGCAATGACAATAAAAACTGCCGCTATAACCAAAATAGCATGCTGATGTAATATTAACCGATTTTCATAAAATTTTTTCCAAATTAAAAAGGCGGGTTATTCTAAGGTAAATTTATTTTAAATCATTGGGCATAAAATGGAAAATGGTGATTCGGTTTGGGAATTAATTTTAGATATAGCAGATATAGCGTGTCATATCAGCCGTTTTGGGAATGGCCTGATCCAATTCGGGATTTTTGTAGGGGTGGACAACCGTTTTGTGAAAAACTGATTGCGGCTTGAGAAATTTGATGTAGTTTTCTTGGCCGGCACATGGCGCGACCGTCATGACCGGACTATCGGCCGTATCGTAAATGGTGGTGGCGTGTTGTTTCAGGTATTTGGTAAAAGCAGATGAGATGTTGGTTCCGATTGCAGGGTATGATGAAAGCGGGTCAAAATCAAAATACAGTGAAACTACTAAAAACCGCTAAGGCGCCAGCCTGCCGCAGTCCGGCGAGAACGATTTTATCAGCCGCTGAAGCGGCAACAGAATCGGTTCCGTACGGGTCGCACTGTCTGCGGAAGACTGCATTTTGTCCTTATTTTTAATTGGTTCCACTGTATCCGGGACGGTATTTCAGACGGCCTTTTCATACCGGGTAGGCCGTCTGAAAAGGCATCAGAATTTGTATTCCAATGAAACCGCATAATTTCGGCCTGGCGCGTAGTAACGTTGCAGGCCTTCGCCTTTGCGGTCAACCGAGTTGGTGGTGCTGTGTGCGTTAATCCCGCGCAAGGCATCCCATGTGTGGTATTTCCGGTTGAAAGCGTTGTAGATACCGGCACGCAGGATCAGGTTTTTGGTTGGTTTGTAAAATCCATATAAGTCAAAAATATAAGCCGGTTTGTTCAAATATTTGTAGGTAACAGTTTCTTTGTATTTTTCGATACGTACACATATTTCATCGCGATACCAGTAATCAAATTCATATTTGGTACAACGGTTTTTGATCTCACTGGTTTTGGCATCACGTGCTTTTTTGCGGCCGAAGTAACTCAGGCGCGAAAATATACCCCATCTGCCGTCGGGTTGTTCATAATCCAAACCGATGACTGCTTTCAAGGGTTGTTGTGAAAGCAGGCTGCTGCCGTTGGAAAGTTTGCTGCGGCTGTAGCCGAGTGCGCCGAACAATTTCCAACCTTCGGGCAAAGGTGAGATTTCATTCAAATTCAGATGGCCTTTGAATTCCAAGCCGTAAATTCGGGCTTTATCCAGATTGACCATCTGCATGACCGGAGTCTGGTAAATGCGCCCATATTCTTCCTTCTCAATCAGGTTTTCCGATTCAAACAGGAAATCACGGTAGCGGCTGTGGTAAATGCTGAAATTCATTTGCCCCTTTTTGCCGTTACCCTGTAAAGACAAGGTTTGGTTCAAGCTGCGTTCGGCTTTCAAATCAGGATTGGATTTCCAAGTGCCGTAAGGGTTGGTGAAGGTGAAATACATTTCGGAAGCAGTCGGTACGCGGTAGCCGCTGGAAAGCTGATAGCCGACTTTCCATGCATCGTCGAGTTTTATGTCTAATCCGGCGAAACCACTCCAATTGTTGAAGTGTTTGCCGGACGCTTTACCTTCTTCGGTACATGCGGTGCTGCAGATGGCGTTGAGTTCTTGCGGTGCCACTTTTTCACGGTCGTAACGGATGCCGATTCGGCTGGAGAACACGGAATTCCAAACGATGTTGTCACGCAGTGATAAGCCTATTTGCGTGGTGCGCATCGGGTATTGGATGGTGTAGGTTCTCAATGTTTCGTAAGATTTGCCGATGCCGAATTTGTCGTGATTGATGTTTTGGAAGTCACGACGGGAAATAAAAGTTTTGAAAGAAAGGTTGTGTTGTGTGCCGCCCCATTGCAAAGGCTGGCTGTCGGCACGCAGGCTCAGGCGCTTGTACCGGGTCTGCATGTTTCGGTTGAATAATTCGTCCATTTCCTTTTCGTTGGTGCGCCAGTTGTGGTAGCCTTTGTAATTCAATGCACCCAAGTTGGCGCGTTGGTAGTCGAGGTCGGTACGCAATAAGGCCAGCCAGTCCGAATCGGGTGTGTATTCGTGATGGAAATTGAGATTGAAACGCTTGCTGCGGTCGTCAGCTTCGCGCCATTGGCTGCTAAGCAGGCTGTAAGAATGCTCCAGCGTGTAGTTTTTACTGCTTTGGCCATTAACCGCCAACACGGCACGGTGTTCCGGATTGAACTGATAACCGAATTTGGCCAGATAGCTGTGGTTGCGGTGTTTGGCAGGGTCGGGATGCTGGCTTGAGCTGCCGGAATAATTCTTACCTTCGCCGCGGCTGGTCATTTCATGGCCGTAACGTTGCGAATACATGGTCAGCGCATCGAATTGTTCGCCCACATAAGCCGTGCCGACAGTATGTGTCCATTCGCGGTTTTTCGAAGCATAGCCGCTGCGCAGCAAGACACCTGCTTTTTGGTCGGGTGCGACAATATCCCGGGCTTCCAGTGTGCGGTAATTAACCGTGCCGCCCAATGAACCACTGCCCGATTCGAACGAATCTGCCCCTTTGACGATATCGATGTTGCGCACCAATTCCGAATCAATCGACAAACGCGAAGGATTGAAATTGCCGTAGCGCGAATACAGTGAATTTTCTTCCGAGTCGGGAAGATTGACGCCGTCGATGCTGATGCCCACGCGGTTGCCTTCTACGCCGCGGATGGAAAACCCTTTCAGATGGCGGCCGTTGTCGGAAATACCGACATCGGTGGTGTAACGCACCAAATCACGCGTGTCGCGAATCATTTCTTCTTGGATTTTTTCTGCGTTGTAACGCTCGTTGGTCGGGCGGACAATGCGGTTGGCGGTAACCTGAACCTGCGCTAGTTCCGCCTGATGCCCGGCTTGCGGCCCGCTGCGGGTATATTCGTCTGCGCCAACCTCCGCTGCCCGGGCAGAATTGCCGGACAAGAGGCCGATCATTGCGGCTAAAGGGATAATATGTCGTGTTTTCATGGGTTTATCTTTTAAGAATCGATTAGGATCATCAAAATGTAAAATGAAAAAAATAATTAAAATTGTACAATGCAAGAAAATAGTAATATATATCATTTTTATTTCAATATCAATATAAACCTTAACTGTTATTAACGAAATCAACAATTGATTAACAAAATCAGTGTTTGCCCACAAAAGCTTGACTGGTTTGAACCGACAATATGCACTATGATGGCAAACATACGCAAAACATTGCCATGGGGCGGTAATTTACGCTAAGATGGCTTCATTATTTTTTAGAGTCGGGGTGCGGCCGGCAGAGGCTGCTGGGAACATACCCGTGAACCTGATACAGTTTGCACTGGCGTAGGAAACGCATCACAATCATTTATTGGTATGAAGGCACAACCAGCGCATCGGCGGGTTGTGCTTTTTTTGTTGGCGGCCGGATGATTCAGACGGCACTGAGAAGCACGCAAGGCCGTCGGAAATATTTCAAAGGAAACCAATCATGAATTTTGCCTGCTTGGAGTAAATGCGTGCGCACATCCTTTGGGATACAACATCACCATACCGTAGCAGTACCCTTTACCTACAACGGCCTGCTGGCGGTCGGGGTGTCGCCGATTATGGCAGATGAGCCTGCCGAAATGGCCGATATGGCGGCAATTTTCATTAATATCGGCACGTTGGAGTAATCTGCCATCGCGGCAATATTGGCGGCCGGCAAAGCGGCTAATGCGCGCAGTATGCCGATGGTGCCGGATCCGGTAGGCGTGGCGGCAACGCCGTTACGCCGCGAAACCGCAGCGCGTTTGTTGGAAGAGATTGAGTTTTCAGCAATACGCGGCAATATGGCAGAAATCGGTTTTATCGGCGGCAAAGCATGGCAGGGTAAGGACGTCGATGCGGTAGAGGGAGCGGACAATGTGGCGCAGGTTGCGGCGGCACAGAAATATTAATGCATTGTCACGGTGAGCGGCGAGACGGATTATGTTTCAGACGGCATTTCGACTTTTACCGTGAAAAACCATGCGCCGCTGTTTCCCAAAATCACCGCTTCGGGTTGTTTGCTCAGTGTCGTGATTGCCGCATTTTTAGCATCGGCGGAGCAGGGAGGTGGTTCGGCCGCTGTGACCCAATCCTCTGCCTTTTATACCAATGCGCGGCGTGTTCGGCACCGGCGTGCTGACGGCAGTTACTGCGCAAAACACTTTAGGTGTGCACGCCGTACATTTCGTGCCGGCCGATATCATTACTTCGCAAATCAAAGCAGTAGCCGATGACTTCGACATCCGCGCGTTCAAGATCGGTATGCTCGGCACGGCAGAAATCATTGAATGCGTGGCCGATAATCTGCAAAACTGCCGTTTCGGACAAATGGTGCTCGATCCAGTGATGGTTGCCAAAGGCGGTGCTTCATTACTGCATGGTTCGGCGGTGGAAGCCATGAGAAAATACTTATTGCCGCGTACCGATGTGCTCACGCCCAACCTGCCCGAAGCCGAATCCTTGACCGGCGTGAAAATCAACAACCGCCAAGATGCTGCGCGCGCCGCGCGTATGCTGCAAGAAACAGGTGTGAAGCATGTGGTGATTAAAGGCGGACATTTGAACGACAGCCAAAGTGAAGTCTGTACCGATTGGCTGTTTACCCCAAACGATATGGTGGAAATGGAAAGCCTGCGTTTCCCGACACCGCATACCCACGGCACCGGTTGCACTTTTGCCGCCTGCATTACCGCTGAATTGGCCAAAGGTTTTACGGTGGAGCAGGCAGTGCAGACGGCGAAAGATTACATCACTGCCGCCATCAGCCACCCACTGAATATCGGCGCAGGCCGCGGGCCGGTGAATCATTGGGCTTACCGTGATTGACGGATTAAGTAAAAAGGCCGTCTGAAAACATCGTTTTTTTGAATCACAACCATATTTTCAGACGGCCTGTTGTGTAGGAATTTCATAAATGGGGCGCAGCATGGTAAATTCAGATGCTGTTTTCCAGGCTGAAATTGATTGCCTGAATATTGCCTCAAACCATTTTTATCACAGCATCTTTTTGCATAAGGCAAAATATTGTTCCTGCCGGCGGCATTGGTAATTTTAAATGAAATTGTTTACAATATGAGACCTTTGGGGAAATCGGATTAAAAACCGAAACCGATATAATCCTATTTTTTGCAACAGTCTCAATACACGGCATCAAGGCGGCAGAATCAGGCTCGGCGATGATGGTGAAGAAGGTTAGAATATGCAGGTAACATCAAAATGGTTGGACGGAATGTGTTTTGTCGGTACGACTGAAGGCGGACACAGCGTGGTGATGGAAGGGGCGGCGGTGGAAGGCGCGGTGAAGCGCGGCGCAAGCCCGATGGAAATGTTGTTGCTGGGTGTGGCCGGTTGCTCCAGTATTGACGTGGTGATGATTGCCGTAAAACAGCGTCAAAAAGTGGTCGATTGCCAAGCCACGGTTACGGCCAAACGCTCCGATGAAGCACCGCGCGTGTTTACCGAAATCCATATTCATTTCAAAGTAATCGGCCATGATTTGAAAGAAACTGCGATTGCTAAAGCCGTGGAATTGTCGGCTGAAAAATACTGTTCTGCGTCAATTATGCTGGGCAAAGCAGCCGTCGTGACCCACAGCTTTGAAATTGCCGAAGCCTGATTTGTCAGCGGCATCATTTAAGTTAAGTTTGAATTAATTATGCGGTTTCGGCTGAATAATAAGCGGCGGCCGTTTGAATGGTGAAATAGTGCAAAGGCCGTCTGAACAGCATGATAGGGCGGATCGGCAGGTATTGGGCATACGTCTGCCGGTATCCGCCCGTCAAATCAGCAGATATATTCAGGCTGTATCTTTGAATATATCTGCTGATTTAAACCTTCTCTCTCTATTTAATCGCCTTGTAATACTCGGCTTTCTTTAGAAATATTGTGCAATTGATGTCTTTAATTGTCAACAATTTTTATTAATTTAATATTGTAAATAACCTGTTTGCGCAAGTGAAATTATTAGGTAAATCAAATGACTAACCAAAATAAATCAAATCATACCGCCACTAATACTGCCCCGGCGACGTCTTCATTGATTTTGGAAGAGCGGCACGATTCCGAACTTTTCCGCGTGTATGCGTCCATTTTGGATGCGATTACCGACCACGTTTTACTGCCGGGAAAAAAACTGACTGAATCGGATTTGTGCCGTCAGATGGTGTGTTCGCGCAATACCGTACGCAGCGCCTTATCGTTATTGGCGCACGATAAAATCGTCGATTTGCAGCCCAATCGCGGGGCATTCGTACATGTGCCTGATTTAAAGGAAATTCAGGATGTATACAATTCCCGTATTGAGTTGGAAACCATGATTTTCAACCTGCTGATTGAATTGCCGGATTTGGAAACGCGTCTGCAGCCGCTATATGACATGATTGAGCGCGAAGCCGAAGCATCGGCCAAGGCCGACCGCGTGGGTTGGAACCGTCTGGCTAATGCCTTCCACGTTGAACTGGTGCGCCTGCTGGATAATGACGTGCTGTTCGAAATCATGAATACGCTATGTGCCCGTTCGTCGCTGATTGTGGCGGTGTTTGGTGAACGCAGCCACGGCCACGGCCACCGTACCAGCGGCCATACCTGTGACGAACACCGCGAAATTCTTGATTTGCTCGCGGCCGGGAAGCGCACGCGCGTGTTGAAACTGTTGCGCCGCCATCTGGGCGGTTGTATCGAGCGTTTGGAGAGCAAATATGAGGCGAAAAACGAATTGCATTGATTAGTATTGGTGAAAAAGGCCGTCTGAAAAGCAGGCGGACTGTTGAACCATGCATTGATGGTGTTTGCCGGCACAATCAAGCTGATTAACCGCCCCGAAGCGTTTCAGACGGCCTTTGATGTGGGAAAATATGGAAAGTTTGATGACTTTGTTGTCGGTGTTGGTGCCGATGTTTTGTGGTTTCTTTATCCGCTTTCCTAAGCTGTATTTGGCTTTAGTGGATAAAGTGCTGGTGGTGCTGGTGTATGCCGTATTGTTTTTAATCGGCATATCGCTCTCGCGCGTGGAAAATTTGGGTTGCCAGCTCAATACGATTGTGCTGGCAACTTTGTTATTGTTTGCTTGCACCATCGGCATGAACCTGCTGGCCCTGATGTGGTTTGACCACTGTTTTCCTTGGAAGACGCAGGGTTCGGGCAAAACATCCGATGTCAGCCTGTCGAGCAGTGCGAAACAGATCGGCTGCGTGGCGTTTGGTTTTGTGTTCGGAAAGCTGATGGCCGATGTGTGGCTGCCGTCTGAACATTTGGGCATATATTGTCTGATGGCTTTGGTGTTGCTGATCGGTATTCAGCTCAAAGGCAGCGGCGTGAGTTTGCGCCAAGTATTGATTAACAAACGTGGTGTGCAGACGGCTATTTTGATGATGGTTTCGTCGCTGGCAGGTGGTTTGTTGTTTGCTGCGTTGAATGAAGACGTATCATGGCTCAAAGGGCTGGCTTTGGCTTCGGGTTTCGGCTGGTATTCGTTGTCGGGTTTGGTGATGACCGAAGCCTACGGCGTGGTGTGGGGCAGCATTATGCTGCTGAATGATTTGGGGCGCGAGTTTTTCGCTCTGGTGTCCATTCCCATGCTGATGCGCCGCCATCCGAGTGCGGCCGTGGGGGTGGGCGGTGCGACCAGTTTGGATTTTACTTTGCCAATTATCCAAACTTCGGGCGGTTTGGCCGCAGTGCCACTGGCGATTAGTTTCGGCTTTATCGTCAACGTGGCAGCGCCCTTTTTGATGGTGGTTTTTTCTTCATTTGGTTGAATTGGTTAACAAAATTTGGCAAAATCCTTAAAGATAAGTTCCACATAAGAAAAATACTTGTTGTTCACACAAAAGAGAACACCATGAAGCCACGAATCCAAAGACACGAAAAAATCATCGAATTGGTGCGCGCGCAGCATTATATGTCCATCGACCAATTGGCTAAAGAATTGGATGTGACCCCGCAAACCATCCGCCGCGACATCAATTTGTTAAGCGAACAAAACATGTTGCGCCGCTATCATGGCGGGGCGACTTTGGGCGATGTTTTAGAAAGCGAATTGCAGCAAGGCAAACGTAATAGCCATCAGGAAGAGAAAAACGCCATTGCGCAACTGATTGCCGAACAAATTCCCGATAATGCATCGCTTTTTGTCAGTATCGGCACCACCATGGAAGCCGTGGCTGCCGCGCTGATCAAGCAACGCCGCAACCTGCGCATCATCACCAACAATATTTACGTCGCCTCGATGGCGTCTTCCCGCAGCGATTACACCGTCATCATCACTTCGGGTGTGGTGCGTCCCATCGATGGCGGTGTTACCGGCGTGGCTACCGTGGATTTCATTAACCAATTCAAAGTCGATTATGCGGTGATGAGCACCCACGGCGTAGAAGAAGACGGTTCGCTCTTGGATTACGATTATAAAGAAGTCAGCGTTATGCAGGCGATGATGAACAATGCGCGGGTGAAGTTTTTGGGCGTAGATCATACCAAGTTCAACAGCAATGCCTTGGTGCGTTTGGGCAGTATTACCGAATTCAATAAAGTATTCACCGACCGCGCGCCGGCGGACAATATGCGCAAAATTCTCGACAGCGCAGGCGTAGAATGGCTCACGCCGCCTACGCCCTAATCTCAGGAACAGAACATGAAATTGTGGTATTCCAATACCAGCCCGTATGTGCGCAAAGTGCGTGCCGTGGCCGTTTATCACGGCTTGGACACACAGATTGAAGAGCAGCTCATCAGCAGCGCAGCTTTTTCCGAGCAAGCCGAACACAACCGCGATACGCCGCTCGGCCGTATTCCGGTCTTGCAAACCGATGAGGGGATATGGCCCTACAGCAGCAATGTCATCGCCGAATACCTTGATGCACACGGCAGCGGCCAAACTTTATATCTGCAAGATGCCAAGCGCTGGGCGGTATTGAATCTGCACGATTTGGCCGCAGGTATACTGGACAACACCATTGCCATGGTGGGGGAAAAGCTGGCGCCCTGAGGCCGAATGGTGGCAATCCTGACATACGCAGATCATGCAGCGTAACTTGCACACGCTACCGGTGTTGGCCGAAGCCATCAAGTCATTTGGCAAGGAATTGAATATCGGCACGTTCAATGCCGTGTGCGCGATTGATTTTTTTCGTTTCCGCAACGCGCTGACCGAAGCCGACAAAATGGCAGGTTTTACCGAATTGGCTACGTGGGCAGACGAAATGAATGCACATTATACCTGCTTGGCAGCGACCAAACCTTGTGCATAGGCGATTTATCAAATCCGCCATCTCAGGTACAATCCATTTTTCAAAAATTCGTTCAGACGGCCTTTTAAAATCAAATAGGCCGTCTGAATCCTTATCTTTTATAAAGACGATTTTATGCTGAATAAAGAACAATTTGCGGACAACCATTTTATCCGTACCATCATCGAAGACGACTTACAAAGCGGCAAACACAGCGTCATCCAAACCCGCTTCCCTCCCGAGCCAAACGGCTATCTGCACATCGGCCACGCCAAATCCATCTGCCTGAACTTCGGTTTGGCCTATGTTTATGACGGCTTGTGCAACCTGCGTTTTGACGATACCAACCCTGAAAAAGAGAGCGACGAATACGTCAATTCGATTAAAGAAGACGTATGTTGGTTGGGCTTCGAATGGTCGGGCGAGCCGCGTTATGCGTCTAATTATTTTGATCAACTGTTTGATTATGCAGTCGGTTTGATTAAAGAAGGCAAGGCATATGTCGATGATTTGACTGCCGAAGAAATGCGCGAATACCGCGGCACACTCACCGAGCCGGGTAAAAACAGCCCATACCGTGACCGAAGCGTTGAAGAAAACTTGGATTTATTCTACAAAATGCGCGACGGTGAGTTTGCCGACGGCAGCAAAACCCTGCGCCTGAAAATCGACATGGCGGCGGGTAATGTCAATTTGCGCGACCCCGTGATTTACCGCATCCGCCGTGCGTATCACCACAATACCCGCGACAAATGGTGCATCTACCCGATGTATGACTACACCCATGCCATTTCCGATGCGATTGAAGGCATTACCCATTCGCTGTGTACGCTAGAATTTGAATCACACCGTCCGCTGTATGACTGGGTGCTCGACAATATCCCTGCGCCGCATGCTACCTGTCCGCGCCAATACGAATTTTCGCGCTTGGAACTGCTTTATTCCATCACCTCCAAGCGCAAGCTGAACCAATTGGTTTCAGACGGCCATGTGTCCGGCTGGGATGATCCGCGCATGCCGACTATTTCCGGTATGCGCCGCCGCGGGTACACGCCTGAAGGTTTGCGCCTGTTTGCCAAACGCGTGGGCATTTCCAAGTCGGAAAACGTTGTGGATATGAGTGTGCTGGAAGGGGCGGTTCGCGAAGAATTGGAAAATTCCGCCCCACGCCTGATGGCGGTGCTGAAACCTTTAAAAGTAACCCTGACCAATTTTGAAGCAGGTAAAACCCAAAGCCGCCGCGCTGCCTTTCACCCGAATCACGAAGAAATGGGTGACCGCGAAGTGCCCGTTTCGCAAACAATTTACATTGAAGCCGACGATTTTGCCGAAGAGCCGCCAAAAGGCTGGAAACGCTTAACTTTAGGCGGTGAAGTGCGCCTGCGTCACGGTTATGTGATTAAGTGTGATGAAGTGGTGAAAGATTCAGACGGCCATATTGTTGAATTGAAATGCTCGATTGACCACAACACTTTGGGTAAAAATCCGGAAGGCCGCAAGGTCAAAGGCGTGATTCACTGGGTATCGGCCGAACACGCCGTCGAAATCAATGTGCGCCTCTACGACCGCCTGTTTACCGCCGAACGCCCTGATGCCGTGCGCGGCGAAGACGGCGGATACCTGCCGTTTACCGATTTTCTCAATCCCGAGTCAATAAAAGAAATTACCGCTTATGCCGAACCTGCTGCCGCCAAACTGCCGCCCGAAAGCCGCCGGCAGTTTGAACGCATCGGTTATTTCGTGACCGACCGTAAAGACCACCGCGCCGGGCAGCCGGTATTCAACCGTACGGTTACCCTGAAAGATTCATGGCAGTCTAAGTCATAATCAAATAAGGCCGTCAGCAAAAGAAAAGATTTTCAGACGGCCTTCCATCTTAAATCTGCACCAAATACGGATAATAATTGACACGAAAAGCCTGACCGCCTAAAATCCCAACTTCGTTCAGAACATGCCTTTCATACGGCACCATCCATTCTTTCAGGCGGATCCATCGTCTTCAATTCTATCAAAATCATTCATTATGCACGTTTCCGAACTCCAAACCCAACACATTTCCAAACTCTTGGAGATGGCCGAACAACACGGTATCGAAAATGCCAACCGCTTACGCAAACAAGACCTCGTTTTTGCCATTGTGCGCCAAAAAATGAAGCAGGGTGAAAGCTTTACCTGCTCCGGCACCTTGGAAATTCTGCCCGACGGCTTCGGTTTTCTGCGCAGTGCCGACACCTCTTATCTGGCCGGTCCTGATGATATTTACGTTTCCCCGAGCCAAATCCGCCGCTTCAACCTGCACACCGGCGACACCATCGAAGGCAGCGTACGCGTACCGAAAGACAACGAACGCTATTTCGCCCTCGTGCGCTTGGATACCATCAACGGCGATGATCCTGAAGCTTGCAAACATAAGATTTTGTTTGAAAACTTAACGCCACTTTTTCCAACCAGACAATTCAAACTCGAACGCGACATCAAAGCCGAAGAAAACCTGACCAGTCGTGCGATTGACTTGGTATCGCCGATCGGTATGGGGCAGCGTGCGCTGCTGGTTGCGCCGCCGAAAACCGGTAAAACCGTGATGCTGCAAAACATCGCCCACGCCATTACCGCCAATAACCCCGAAGTCGAACTGATTGTACTGCTGATTGACGAACGTCCGGAAGAAGTGACCGAAATGAGCCGCAGCGTGAAAGGTGAAGTAGTATCTTCCACGTTTGACGAACCGGCGCAACGCCACGTTCAGGTTGCCGAAATGGTTTTGGAAAAAGCCAAACGCATGGTCGAACACAAAAAAGACGTGGTGATTCTGCTTGATTCGATTACCCGTTTGGCGCGCGCCTACAATACCGTGGTGCCGACTTCCGGCAAAATTCTGACCGGCGGTGTCGATGCCAATGCCTTGCACCGTCCGAAACGCTTCTTCGGCGCGGCGCGTAACGTGGAAGAGGGTGGTTCGCTCACCATTATCGCCACTGCCTTGGTCGAAACCGGCAGTCGCATGGACGACGTGATTTACGAAGAATTCAAAGGCACAGGCAATATGGAATTGCACCTTGACCGCCGTATGGCCGAAAAACGCCTGTTCCCGGCGATCAGCATCAACAAATCCGGCACACGCCGCGAAGAATTGCTGGTGCCGAACGACCAACTCCAGCGTATGTGGCTGCTGCGCAAATTCCTTCACCCGATGGACGAAATCGAAGCCACCGAGTTTTTGGTCGGCAAGCTGAAAGATTCCAAGGATAACAACGAATTTTTCGAACTTATGCGCGGTAACAAATAAAACTAAAACGTAGGAGCATGAACGGTGGGAATACATTCCTGCCGTTTTGTTTCATCCCATGAATGTTAAACAGGCCGTCTGAAACTTTCAAACGACCTGAATTTATCTATCGTATAGTCAAAACCATTCAAACCCATACGGAACCACATAATGCAGGCGAAAATGAACTGGCAGGATTTATTGTCCACCCGACGCTTCCGCGTGAAAGACGGTGCCATTGTGCCGACGGTAACACCGTCCACACAAGAAGGCATGGACGCCTTGCGCACCGACTTTCACATCGACTACGACCGTGTGGTGTTTTCCGGTTCGTTCCGCCGCTTGGGGCGAAAAACCCAAGTCCACCCCTTTGCCAAACACGATCTGACCCACAACCGCCTGACCCACAGCGTGGAAGTCGCCAGCGTCGGCAGAAGCCTAGGCAACCGCGTCGGCATGATGTTGCAGGCAGGAGAATTTCTACCTTTGGGCAATATGCCCGGCGACATCGGCGCTGTTGTGCAAGTCGCGTGTTTGGCGCATGATTTGGGCAATCCGCCGTTTGGCCACACCGGTGAAGAAGCGCTGCGCGATTGGTTCAGAAATCCGCAACACAGCCGCTACCTGCAAGGATTAAGCGACATAGAGCGCAGCGATGTCCAAACCTACGAAGGCAATGCACACAGTCTGCGTATTTTGGCAACCTTGGAAATGTACCGTAACTGTGGCGGTATGCGGCTTACCGCCGCCGCCATCGGGGCATTGCTGAAATATCCATGGACCACGCTTCATCCCAACGGCAGAACAAAATTCAATATCTATCAGACCGAGCTGCCCTTTATCCAGCGCGTTGCCGAAGAATTGGGGTTGCTTGAGTTGGGTGGAAATTATTGGGCCCGCCATCCGCTTTCTTACTTGATGGAAGCCGCAGACGATATCTGCTATGCCTTATTGGACTTAGAAGATGCGGTCGAGTTGGATTTACTCAGCGACACTGAAGTCGAAAGCATTTTATCAGAACTCACCTTTACCGAAAGCACATGGTATGCCCAATCCAGCCGCCAACGTTGTGCCATGTTGCGCGGTATCGCTATCGGCCGCGCTATTGATGATGTTGCCCAAACTTTTATGAAGCACCAATACGATTTGCTCAACGGCGAATTCAAAGGCAAAGACTTAATCGCCTTGTGCAGCCCGGCAGTCCAGAACACACTTGAAAAAGCCAAAGATTTAGCGCGCATGCGCATTTTCCGCCACCACACCAAGCTTATCACCGAAATTGCCACTTTCCCATGTCTAGGCTCGATTTTGGATTTGCTCGTGCCGGCCGCACATGCTTATTTGGCGGATAAAACCGTCAATTCGCGTCAATTGTTAGCATTGGAACTGCTCAAAAACGACGATCCCATCACCGAAAACGATACGCTTTACCAAGCCTATATGAAAATTTTAGATTTCGTCGGCGGTATGACTGACAATGCCGCCGCCAAAATTGCGCAGGATTTATCAGGTTTAGGTATGTTGAAATAAAATTTATTTAATTTTATTTCAACTACTTATTAAAAATCTATAAAAAGAATGGCAAATACACTAGACACCTTTTAATAAATTCTATATTATCCGACTTTCTTAATTCACAACGCAACAGCGAAGTGATGGTAAAGCACCCGTAGCTCAGTTGGATAGAGTATCTGGCTACGAACCAGAGGGTCGGGCGTTCGAATCGCTCCGGGTGCGCCATAGAAGAAAATCCTTTATTTCGCGCCCATCGTCTAGCGGTTAGGACATCGCCCTTTCACGGCGGTAACCGGGGTTCGATTCCCCGTGGGCGTACCAGTTACGTGATTAAAGCCTTGCTAAATAGCAAGGCTTTAATTTTTTGTGTTTTAAAATCCAACATGTTGGATTTTACTGAACTTCAGTAAATATTGAAATTTTTCAGACGGCCGTGAGTCCGCATTTCAAATGCAACACTTGGCTGTTCCCGATTGTACCGCTTTCAGAAACAAATTAACCGGAGAATCATAATCCGGCATTTTTCCCCGACGGCGGTTGGGGGCATCTTCGACTGCCTTAATTTGTTGCCTGCCGAATTTCCTGAAATCCGTTCCTTTCTGGAAGTATCGGCGTATCAACTGCCGGTATTCCCTACCGTCCCCTTTCCCCAAGAACGGCAGGGAGGGCAGAAGTAGGTTTG
>NZ_PXYY01000035.1 GCF_003013245.1 Neisseria iguanae | reverse complement strand
GAAAGAAGCCGTGGTACACCCGTGTAAGAAGCCGGGAAGTGCGTATCACAGCCTGAAACGTAATTTGAACCTTTTGTCCGCATTTGGACGGGACAGGAAATCGGGGATGCCGGATACGGCCAAGATGAAAAATCATCCCAAATGTCCAATAGGCCTAAATTTGGTATGTTTATGCTTGATGTAAGGAAATGCCGATGATGGTAGCCGTTTGTTCTTGAATTTGAAATTTCACTTCATAATCCAAGATATTCATTACATACACGCGTTCGGGAATGTTTTGATAGGCAGGACGCGGGTCTTGGGCAATGCTTTGCGCAATCACGTCACGCTGTTTTGTGGATAATTTGGTTTGCATGGCTTCGGTTTGCCAAACAATATTCAATTCTTGCGGCTTGCCGGTGACAAATCCGCTGATCGCATCGGGCTTGGCTTCGACAAACGGAATGTAGGGTTTGATGTCCACTACCGGTGTGCCGTCAAGCAAATCGGCGCCACTGCAATAGAGTTTGACGGTTTTGTCGGTTTTGATATGCTCGAGCTTGAGTAACGATAAACCGAGATGGTTGGGCCGATGCGGGCTGCGTGTGGCAAAAACGCCCATTTTTCGTTTGCCGCCCAAGCGTGGAGGACGCACCAATGGCGACCAGCCTTCGCCTAACACGCCATGAAAAATGAAGCTGACCCAAATGTAGCCGAAGGCTTCTAAACCATGCACGCTGTTGGCATGAAATTCGGGTTGCAATTCAATGCAGACTTCTGCCGCCGGTACCAAACCCGGCTGGCGCGCTACGCCGAATTTTTGTTTGTAGGGAGAATGTACGCGGGCAATAGTTTCGATGGTGTAAGACATGGTGGGTGATTAGAGAGAAAATCGCATCATATCACAACAATAAGTCCTAAATCGGGCATGAATTTGATATAATACGCAGGTTAATTTTGCCGGAAAAAGCAGCTGAGACAGCAGTTCATCCGCTTTTTATTATGCTCGTTTTGTTATTTTAAATTTAATTTTTAAAAATCAAATAGTTATTATTGTTTCGCGTAATGTTTCACGTGAAACATCACTACTTATGAAAATCCTGCTTGTCCGTTTGTCCAGTATGGGCGATTTGATTCATACCTTGCCTGCTGTACAAGATTTGGCGCAACAACGTCCGGATATAGAATTGCATTGGTTGACTGAAGCTGGTTTTGCCGATATTGCCCGTTTGCACCCGTTTGTGAAAAAAGTGCATACGATGAAATGGCGGTATTGGCGCAAAAACCTGATTCAAGCGAAAACATGGTGTGAAATAGACCGTCTAAAAAAAGCTTTACAACAAGAGCAATTTGATTTTGTGTTGGACAGCCAAGGGCTGATAAAAAGCGCGTTGTTTGCCAGAATGGCCAATGTGCCGATTTATGGTTTGAATAAACACAGCGCGCGCGAAAGCTGGGCAGGGTACTTGTATCAGCAAAAATTTGCCGTTGCTAAAGGTAAAAATGCCGTTTGGCGCAACCGTGCCTTATTTGCCCAAGTGTTTGCTTATACCATGCCTGAAGAGCAGTCATTCGGTTTGGTTGTGCCCGAAGCCGGCCGTTTGAATGGTTTGCAAATGCCCTATTATGTGGCTTTGCATGCTACCAGCCGCGACAGTAAATTATGGCCGTCTGAAAATTGGGTGGCTTTATCAGAGAAATTGAATATCGAACAAAATGTCAGCGTATATCTGCCTTGGGGTAATGCTACAGAAAAAGCGCGCGCTGAAAAAATAGCAGCCAATCTGCCATTTGTCGTGGTATGCGACAAAATAAATTTATTGCAGGCTGCTGATTTGTTGGATAAAGCAGTGGGTGTGATTGGCGTGGATACCGGTTTACTGCACTTGGCCAATGCTTTGGATAAACCAGTGGTCGGTATTTACACCGATACCGATCCGGTGAGAACCGGCGTACAGGTGTCGCCGTGGGCGCAAAATGTGGGCAATGTAGCGCAAATCCCGGCAGTAGAGAAAGTTTATCGTGTCTTGATAGAATGCGTGTCCGCCAAAGAAAAATAACAAGGCCGTCTGAAACACAAATCCGTCAAATAAGGCCACCGGCCGGCCCGCCGGTTTAATCGGAATAATTTTTGAAATCCCTATTTAGGAGTATGGAATGAAAGCATTGGTCGCAGTAAAACGCGTGGTTGATTACAACGTGAAAGTCCGTGTGAAGGCCGACAGTTCGGATGTAGACATCGGTAATGTGAAAATGTCGATGAATCCGTTTGACGAAATCGCCGTAGAAGAAGCCGTACGCTTGAAAGAAGCCGGAAAAATCAGCGAAATCGTAGCCGTTTCTATTGGTGAGAAAAAATGTGAAGATACTTTGCGTACTGCATTGGCAATGGGCGCTGATCGTGCTATTCATATTGAAACGGATACTAAACTAGAGCCTTTGGCCGTCGCAAAATTGCTGAAGGCCGTTGCTGATAAAGAAAATCCGCAGATTTTGTTGCTGGGCAAACAGGCGATTGACGATGATGCCAATCAAACTGCGCAAATGCTGGCGGCTTTATTGAATGCGCCGCAAGCGACATTTGCTTCCAAAGTGGAATTAGGTAACGACAAAGTGGTCGTGACCCGTGAAATCGACGGTGGCGAAGAAGTGGTTGTCTTGACATTGCCGGCAGTGATTAGTGCCGATTTGCGTTTAAACGAGCCGCGCTTTGTGAAATTGCCGAATATCATGGCGGCCAAAAAAAAACCATTAGAAAAAGTAGCCTTGGCCGATTTGAATGTGGATACAGCCACGCGTGTGAATGTGATGAAGGTATTGGAGCCTAAAGCACGTCAAGCCGGTGTGAAAGTTGCCAACGTGGCCGAATTGGTCGAAAAATTGAAAAACGAAGCTAAAGTGATTTAAGGGAGCGGAAAAATGAGCGTATTAGTGATTGCTGAACATAATAACCAGCATTTAAATCCCGCTACCCTACATGCTGTGCAAGCGGCTGTTCAGTTGGGCGAAGTCCATTTGCTGGTGGCCGGTAACGGTGTGGCGGCCGTGGCCGATGAAGCCAAACAAATTGCCGGTGTGGTCAGAGTATGCGTGGCCGAAGCACCGCATTATGCTGAAGGTTTGGCAGAAGAATTGACACCTTTAGTGGTGAAGTTAGCCGCGGATTACCGCTATGTTGCAGCCACTGCCACCGCGTTTGGTAAAAACCTGATGCCTCGTGTGGCTGCAGTATTAGATATACCGCAAATTTCGGATTTGACTGAAATTGTAGATAAACAAACCTTTGTTCGCCCGATTTATGCCGGAAATGCATTTGAAATGGTGCAAACGCCGTCTGAAAAATTGGTACTGACTTTCCGCGCCACGGCTTTTGAAGCAGCTGCTGTCGCTGGTGGTAACGCGGAAGTGGTGAATGTAGATGCGCTTGAAGCACAAAACATCAGCCACTTTGTGAAGCGTGAATTGACACAATCTGACCGTCCTGATCTAACACAAGCCAATGTGGTGGTGACCGGTGGACGTGCGTTGGCCAGCGCAGAAAACTTCAAACAAATCTTGACTCCGTTGGCAGATGTATTAGGTGCAGCCATCGGTGCTTCCCGTTCAGCGGTAGAAGCTGAATATGCGCCGAATGATTTGCAGGTCGGACAAACCGGTAAAGTGGTTGCGCCGCAGCTTTATATTGCCATTGGCGTATCCGGTGCCATTCAACACGTTGCCGGTATACAAGACAGTAAAGTAATTGTGGCAATTAATAAAGATACCGATGCACCGATTTTTAATGTGGCAGACTATGGTATTGTCGGTGATTTGTTTGAAATCGTACCGAAATTAACCAAAGCTTTAAGAAATTAAAGCGTTTCACGTGAAACATTTTCAGACAGCTTAATGAATAAAAAGGCCGTCTGAAATTTTTCCAGAATAAACATGACCAGAACGACTTATTCCACCATTGCGGCACACACGCAAGCCGAAATCAAAGATAAAGGCAGCCGATTTATTGCCTATGCTTATCCGATACACAGCGTCGACCAAGTCAAGCCGTATGTCGATGCCTTGCGTGAAGAACATCATAAAGCGCGACATTGGTGCTATGCCTACCGCTTGGGTATGGATGGTTTGCAGTTTCGAGCGAATGATGATGGCGAACCATCAGGTAGCGCAGGCAGGCCGATTCTTGGTCAAATTGATTCGGCAGGTTTAACCAATATTTTGGTGGTGGTGGTACGCTATTTTGGCGGCACTTTATTGGGCGTTCCGGGTTTGATTCATGCCTACAAAACAGCAACAGCTGAAACCTTGGCAATTGCGGAGATTGTTGAGAAGAACATCGAAAAAACGGTCTGGATTCGTTGTGAATATCCCGTATTAAACGATGCGATTCGAATTGCCAGGCAATACCAAGCCGATATTATCGAACAAAATTTGCAGCTGGATTGCAAACTGACTGTACGCCTGCCTTTGGCAAACTATGAAGCCTGTGTGGCGGCATGGCAGCATACCCGACAAATTGATGTGAATCTGGCAGAAGCATTTTAACTTGCCGTCTGAATCTTTCAGACGGCATTTTTATGAAGTATTTGCATGTTTGTAAACTTTGTATCATTCATATTTAAAGCTGTTTAAGCGCGTGAATATCGGCTATAATCCAAATTTAACCTGATTCATAACTCAATGGTTATTAAGGAGAAAGCATGAAATTGCTGGTTATTGGCAGTGGCGGCCGCGAGCATGCATTGGCGTGGAAACTGGCACAATCTGAACGTGTAGAAACCGTATTTGTGGCACCCGGTAATGCAGGGACGGCGATTGAACCAAAGCTGAAAAACGTAGCCTTAACTGCATATGCCGATCTGATTGATTTTTGTAAGAAAGAAAATATTGCGTTTACCGTTGTCGGTCCGGAGGCACCATTGGCGGCAGGTGTGGTGAATGACTTTCGTGAACAAGGTCTGAAAATTTTCGGTCCTACCCAATATTCAGCGCAGCTGGAAAGCTCGAAAGACTATGCCAAAGCATTCATGTCCAAATACGGCATTCCGACAGCGCAATACCAAACCTTTGAAAACGCTAAAGCGGCGCATGATTATGTCAACCAAAAAGGCGCACCGATTGTGATTAAAGCCGATGGTTTGGCAGCCGGTAAAGGCGTGATTGTCGCCCTCACTTCAGATGAAGCCCATGCCGCGATTGACGATATGCTGCTTGGCAATAAAATGGGCAATGCCGGTGCCCGTGTGGTGATTGAAGATTTTCTGCAAGGCGAAGAAGCCAGTTTTATTGTGATGGCAGACGGTGAAAATGTCTTGCCGATGGCCACCAGCCAAGACCACAAACGTTTGCTGGATAACGACCAAGGTTCAAATACCGGCGGTATGGGGGCATACAGCCCGGCACCTGTGGTGACTCAAGCTGTGTACGAACGCGTCATGAACGAAATTATTTTGCCAACCATTAAAGGTATGCAGTCTGAAGGCCATCCGTTTAGCGGTTTTTTGTATGCCGGTTTGATGATTGATAAAAACGGTGCACCTTATACCATCGAATTCAACTGCCGTTTCGGCGATCCGGAAACCCAGCCAATTATGAGTCGTTTGAATACCGATTTGGTAGGTTTGGTGGAAGCCGCGATTGACGGCAAGTTGAATGAAGTCTCTGCCCAATGGAATCCGCAAACGGCTGTCGGTGTGGTATTGGCAACGGAAAATTATCCAGAAACGCCGAAAAAAGGTGATGTGATTTCCGGTTTGGACGAGGCTGACCAAATCGGTAAAGTATTTCATGCCGGTACATCGGTCAATGCACAAAACCAAATTATTACCAACGGCGGCCGTGTGCTATGTGTGGTCGGTTTAGGGGATGGCGTTGCGGCAGCTAAAGCCAAGGCTTATGCAGCTTTGGAAAAAATCAGCTTCGACGGTATGCAATACCGCAAAGATATTGCCGATAAAGCGGTTAACCGCTAATCAGCAGATCAAAAAATCTTGAGGCCTTTATAAAATCTCTATCTTTGGCATGCTTCTTCTTGTTCTTGTGGTGCTTCCCTAACGATTGTCTATCTTCATGATATGTCTGCGTGTTCTCTGTTGCTGCCGCTTTGAACCTTACTCAAATCTACGAATTTTGCAAAGGCCTCATGTGTTAGAAAAGGCTAGGCTGTTGACAGTGTTGGTGTGGAACCGCTTTTGTTTTTGCCGAAACGATTGTTTTAGGATTTTTAGGTATTTTTAAGAATTGAGCGGCAAAATCCCAAAACAGATCTTTTTTCAGATAAAAAGTGTATACAACGCTGGAATTTTTTACACTTCAGGTCATCTGAATTTTGTTTTCAGACGGCCTTTATTCTTTATTGAAAATTATCATGAAACCATTTCCGCGAATTTTGTCTGCTGCCAATCAAAAAAAATTAACAGCACATTTGAAATCAGGCGGCATTGTGGCTTATCCGACCGAATCTTGTTATGGTTTGGGCTGCCTGCCAAAGCATATGCAAGGACTGAAACGGCTGACTCATTTGAAAAAAAGACCGCAAAACAAAGGTATGATTGTGATTGGCAGCCGATTGGCGCAATTGCAGTCTTTATTAAAAAGGCCGTCTGAACACATGCAAACATTGTTGCAGCAAACATGGCCTGCCCCGAAAACCTTTTTACTACTGTCTGAAGCAAGCATATTGCCGCTCTTGCGCGGTAAAGGACGGCAAAAATTAGCCGTACGCGTACCTGACCATGCCGGTGCTCGCCGATTGTGTCAGGTGTTGAATACGCCATTGGTTTCCACTTCCTGCAACTGTGCCGGAAAACGTGCTTGTAAAACCGAGCGCGAAGTCAGAAGACAATTCGGGCACAAAGTGTGGATTGTTTGCGGCTTAATCGGGCGACAGAAAATGCCAAGCCAAATTATTGATAGTGAAACCGGCAAACGTTTGCGCTGATAAATTTATTAAAATCAAACAATTATAAAAACAGATAGTGCCAACGCAAGATATGTTCAAACCTCCTGTTTGATTGTGGATAATTTTGGGGATTAAAGACTCTTACCGCACACTAATTCATATTGTTTTTCGGTAATCGAGCCATTCGTCACGTTCATTGGACGCAAATTTGTGGCGGTGTAACGTTGATTGGTGATGGTTTGGCCGCGATCATTGAGCAATTGCAAGGCCGTCAGGCGGTAGGTTTTGTTGGCACAATGAATTTCCCAATCCGCCAATGCTGTTTTATACGCCGGTGTGTTGGCAAATTTTTCTTCACTAAGTTTTGAAATTATTTTGCGGTCGCGGAAAGTAACCAATTGGCCGTTTTTCTTAATACTGGATTTATCCACAGTAACTTTAATATTACCGTTGGATGTGGTTCCGATGTTTTGCCAATTGCCACTGCTTGAGCTGCCAGATGAAGCACAGGCGGACAAAATTAATGCCAAAGAAGCAGCTATGCCGAAGCGATACCATTGAATATTCATATTTTCCTCATTCTTGAATCAATCACCGCTATTATGCGTGAAGAATCAAGGAGAAGTAAACCGGCTTTGCAAACCTTACCTTTGGACGACATCCGTTGAGGAAAAACAGGCCATGCATGCAGTGGATAAAACCGTTAAAATAGGTTTTTTACCCAAACGGATGCATCATGAGCCAGCCGACAGCCCGACAAATTTTGTACGATGTATTCGGTTATCCCGAATTTCGCGGCAATCAGGAAGCGGTGGTCAATACTTTGGTTCAAGGTTCAAGTCTGATGGTATTGATGCCCACCGGTGGCGGTAAATCTTTATGTTATCAAATTCCGGCTTTGATGCGCGATGGCGTAGCAATAGTCGTGTCGCCGCTTATTGCACTGATGAATGACCAAGTCGCCAGCCTGCACGCGGCCGGTATTGAAGCGGCCAGCGTTAACAGCAGCACCAGTGGTGATGAAGCACATGAGATTGCCGATAAGCTTGCTTCAGGCCGCCTGAAACTTTTATACGTCGCACCGGAACGCTTGGTTACCGACCGCTTTTTGCATTTTCTTGACCAACAAAAAATCAGTCTGTTTGCCATTGACGAAGCACATTGTGTGAGCCAATGGGGGCACGATTTCCGTCCTGAATACCGGCAGCTCGGCATGTTGGCGCAACGTTATCCACAGGTCCCACGCATTGCTTTAACTGCCACCGCCGATGCCGCCACACGAGCCGACATCAAGCATTATCTTCAACTGGAACAATCGCCCGAATATATCGCCAGTTTTGACCGCCCGAATATCTATTACCAAGTCATCGAAAAAAACAACGGTAAAAAACAGCTGCTTGATTTTATCCACAAGCAAATGAGCGGACAAAGCGGTATAGTGTATTGTTTAAGCCGCAAGAAAGTCGAAGATGTGGCGCAGTTTTTGTGTGACAACGAATTGAAAGCCATTCCTTATCATGCCGGATTGAGCATGGATGCGCGCGAAGCCAACCAGCGCCGCTTTACTCGCGAAGACAACGTAATCGTGGTGGCGACGGTGGCTTTTGGTATGGGTATTGATAAACCTGATGTGCGCTTTGTTGCCCATCTTGATATGCCGCAAAGTATCGAACATTTCTACCAAGAATCGGGCCGAGCGGGGCGTGACGGCCTGCCTGCCGCCAGCTGGCTGTGTTACGGCTTGAATGATTGGGTGCTGCTGCGCGAACGCATTGCCGAAGGCAACAGCGACGAAGCGCAAAAACAAGTCGAAATGCAAAAGCTTGATGCCATGTTGTCAATGTGTGAAACCACAGAATGCCGCCGCGTCTTGCTGCTGCGCCATTTCGGCGAAACTTCACAACCTTGCGGCCATTGCGACAACTGTCTGCATCCGCCGACCTGTTTTGACGGCACGGTCTTGGTGCAAAAGCTGTTGAGCTGTGTGTACCGTGTCGGCCAACGCTTTGCTGCCAGTTACGTCACCAACGTCTTGCGTGGCAAAAGCGAAGAATGGATTCAGCGCAACCAACACGATAAGTTATCCACATTCGGCATTGGCAACAACCTCACCGATAAAGAATGGCGCAGCGTTATCCGTCAATGCACCAGCCTAGGTTATCTCACCGTCAATACCCAGCAATACCAATCCTTGCAGCTCACCAGCTATGCACGCAAAGTATTAAAAGGCGAAGTAGAAGTCTGGCTGCGTCCGCTCAAACGCGATAAAGCCGCCACGCAAAAACCGAAAGAAGAATGGCTGCGCACCGAGCGCCAGGAGCGTATTTGGCAAGCTTTACGAAAATGGCGCATGGAAAAAGCCAAAGCAGAAGAAGTGCCGGCTTATGTCATATGCGGCGACAAAACCCTGCGCGACATCGTTGAAAAAATGCCGCAAATGCTGCAAGAATTACACGACATCTACGGTTTGGGCGAAGCCAAAATCCAAAAATACGGCCTGGCCTTGCTTGATACCTGCCATGCCGCCGCCGAAAATCCTGCCATGCCGTCTGAAATCGCTGTTACCACATTCCAACCGCAAGACGAACGCGAACAGCAACTCTGGACAGCCTTGCAAAACTGGCGCAGCAAACAAGCCGAAAACGAAGGCTGCGCCGCAGGCAAAATCTGCACCGATGCCGTGCTGGAATACTTAGTGCGCTTTACCCCTGAAACCGATTTGGATCTGCAGGGCATATACGGCCTAGGCGAAGTGCGTATCAGCAAATACGCCACCGATATTTTATCGGTCTGCTCCCCCTATGCTGATGATGTGCCATCTGAAATCCACAGCCAGCGCAAACGCATGCGCCTGCTGCTCGAATGGACAGAGCGCACCGCCCGCGCCAATCAGCTGGAAAACCACCAGATTTTCAGCAAAATTACCCTACGCGCCATCGCCGCCAAAATGCCGCAGAATTTGGACGAATTGGGCGTGATACACGGGGTAGATGAAGAGAAACTGGCGTTATACGGACAGGCGGTGTTAGAAGAGTTGGGGGGATAGCTGAAAGGCCGTCTGAGGTAGGTACGGTTAGCCGCGCGCGGGTTTTGGCGCGGCGTACCATACGCACGCTGCTTGAGAATCCTGATATTTCAAAACAAAAAATGCCGTCTGAAAAACAAAGTTTTCATACGGCATTTTAGATTTGGCATCATTATAATATTCGGTAATCAATAAACCACCTTTATGCGATAATATCATCAGCTAAAGCTTTATTTTAAGAAGGAATAATTTTAGCTAAGGTACTAGGCAGAATAGCAACAGTTGCACCGTTGGCTTTTACGGTTTCATGATGGGCAATACTGTCGCAATCTAAAGCCAGCCCGCTGAGAATTACGGCATTTTGACTGACAAAATGGCTAACGACATTTCTTTAATCAGCTTCTGTATCTGCATCTGGATTTAAAACCTAGATTACCGCAATATTTAAATTATTTGATTTCAGTAAGTTTAAGTCCTCACGATAAAATAAAACATTAGGTCTGTCGGCATTTTTCACTTCGCTACGATAAATTGGGAACTAGGTATCGCCAATTGCAACAGCACCATCACAATAATTACCCAACAAATTGATTTGTTTCTCAATGGCATCTCTTCGGGCAATAAATGCTTCTTCACTTACAGGGTCTTTGCTACTAACCTTTAGTAATTCGACAATAGCTTCATAAGATAGGGCGGTTTTTAGGTGTTTGTTAACCCACGCATCGCCAATGCTTTTAAAGGTTTTAGTGGTCAGGATATTCAGTACGTTTTCAGAATATTTCATTTCAAACTTTCTGTATGATATTTATTGTATTGTAACTCTAGGAGCCAAAAAAATTACGAATTTCTTCAGGAATTACATTAGGGGTGTTTTGACAACATTTTTGAGGATGCTCAAATTTATGTTTTGTACGGGCAATGGTATATAAAATGACTTTTTCTGCACCACAATCGAGAAGTGCTTGAATGCAGTCTTCATCGACATTTATGGTTTTAGTATAAATATCATCTATATAGCAAAATATTTTGGGCTGTACTAAATCGGCACTGTACAACCTGCCCGACTGCTACAAAATCAAGCTCAAGCGGGCAGGTTGCCGTTTGGTTTATCAGGTGCAGGACGATATTGTTACCGTAATCAGCATAGGCAAGCGGGATAAAAAAATAGTTTATATACAGGCAACAGGAAGGATTTGAATCATGCCGTCTGAAATCCCATTTCAGACGGCATAATTTTATCCTATCCACAATCCTGCTCCTAAAAAATGCTAAAATAGCCCGTTCCCTTCCTCTTTTTCAGACAGCCTTCATGCTCACCGATTTAGAAAAAAACGCCATCCGCGACCACTATCAAAACATCGGCAAAAACCTGCCTGATTTCCGTCCGCGCGCGGCGCAGCGGGAGATGATTGCGGTGGTAGCCAATGCGTTTTCGTGCACGTTGACGCGTGAAGACGGTGGCGACGTGCCCAAACGCGAGGGGGAGAGCATTGCCGTGATTGAGGGGCCGACCGGTGTCGGCAAATCGCTGGCGTATCTGCTAGCGGGCGGGGTTATGGCGCAAACGAGGGGCAAGCGGTTGATTGTCAGCAGCGCGACCGTAGCTTTGCAGGAGCAGCTGGTCAATCGGGATTTGCCGTTTTTGGTGGAAAAAAGCGGTTTGGAACTCAGTTTTGCCTTGGCTAAAGGGCGCGGCCGTTATCTCTGTCCTTACAAACTCTACCAGCTTACGCAGGGCAACGCGCAGCAGAGCCTGCTCGGTTTTGAAGCACCGACCGTGTTGTGGGACAGCAAACCGAAAAAAGAAGAAATCGACCTGTTGCGCACACTGGCCGACGAATTTGCCGCGCGGCGGTTCAACGGCGACCGCGATACCTGGCCGGAAAAAATTGACGACAGTTTGTGGTTCAAAATCACCAACGACCGCCACAGCTGCCTGAAAGCTGCTTGTCCCAATCGTGCCGAATGCCCGTTTTATCTGGCACGCGATACGCTGGAAACGGTTGATGTGGTTGTCGCCAACCATGATTTGCTGCTGGCCGACATCAGCATGGGCGGCGGCGTGATTCTGCCTGCGCCGGAAAACAGTTTCTACTGTATAGACGAAGCGCACCACTTGCCGAAAAAAGCTCTGAGCCAGTTTTCTGCCGAGCATTCGTGGAATACCGCTGTGTGGACTTTAGAAAAACTGCCGCAAATCACCAATAAAATCGCCACCCTCACCGACAAAACCGAGCTGGAGGATTTGGCTGATGAGGCCGCTGTGTCGCTGCTCGACAGCTTGCACGAATGGCAGTTTCATCTTGTCGAAGAACCCAAACTCGGTCTCAACGCCGGTGAATACAACCATGATACCAGCCGCAAAAGCAGTGAACCGGTCTGGCTATGGGAAGACGGCAAAATCCCTGAAGATTTGGAATTGTTGGTTTCCAACACTGGCATGGCTGCGCGCAGCCTGCTGAAACACGTTTACGCCCTCAACGACGCCTTGTCCGCCAGCCGCCGCGAAAAAGAGCAAGACGGTGCATTGGTCGATCGCTTAAGCAGCGAATTCGGCCTGTTTGTCGCCCGCATCGAACAAATCGGCGCAGTGTGGGATTTGTTTTCCACCGTGCCGAAAGAAAAAGAAGAGCCGCTGGCCAAATGGATTACCCGCCGCGTGGACGATAAAAACGACTACATTTTCAATGCCAGCCCCATCAGCAGCGCCAACCATCTTGCCAACAACCTTTGGCGTCGCGCTGCCGGTGCCGTGTTGACTTCCGCCACCCTGCAATCTTTGGGCAATTTCAACCTGCTGCTGCGCCAAACCGGCCTGATTTGGTTTCCTCAAACTACCACCCTCGCGCTGCAAAGCCCGTTTGATTTTGAAGCACAAGGCGAACTTTATATCCCGCCGATTTACGCCAGCCCGAAAGACCCTCATGCTCACACCGCCGCCATTGTCGAATGGCTGCCCAAGCTGATTGCCGCCGACCAAGCCATCGGTACACTGGTTCTGTTTTCCTCGCGCAAACAAATGCAGGATGTCGCCCTGCGCCTGCCCGAAGAATACTTGCCTTTGCTGCTGATCCAGGGCGAACTGCCCAAAACCATGCTGCTGCAACGCCATTATCAAGCCTTGGATGAAGGCAAAGCCAGTATCATCTTCGGCCTCGACAGCTTCGCCGAAGGTCTTGATTTGCCGGGTGAAGCTTGCGTGCAGGTCATCATTGCCAAACTGCCGTTTTCCATGCCCGACAACCCGATAGAAAAAACGCAAAACCGCTGGATTGAGCAGCGTGGCGGTAACCCCTTCATCGAAATCACCGTACCTGAAGCCAGCATCAAACTCGTCCAAGCCGTCGGCCGTTTAATCCGCACCGAGCGAGACTACGGCCGCGTGACCATTTTAGACAACCGCATAAAAACACAAAGATACGGCCAGCAACTATTAGCTTGTTTACCGCCATTTAAAAGGATTGGGTGATAGCCGTCTGAAAAAGAATCAGTAGTTTGAAATTTAACGTTCTATAACCAAATGTATAGTCAAATCATTTAAAAATAGGACGTTAATTATAGGTTGGCGCAATATTTATCATCTGCATTTGGACGTATAGTCCAAAGTAGGCAGTAAAAAAGACAGATAATTTCAAGATTCCGCAGTATTTGTATGTAAATTGTTGAACTGTTTGTAAGTTTATTGAGCTATATTTCAAAGAATAGTCATGAACAAATATTTGATCCTTAGCCTTTTGGTATTGTCATGTTTTTTAGCTGTTTGCAGACAGCAAACCACCAAAGAAGCCTAAATAAAATTTGCCTCAAGCTCTATAGGGACAGCTGCAAGCAATGTTACTGAAGCAATATCCGAAACAACGGCTTCCAAGAAGGATTACCTGCTGTAAATGAGAATGAAGCTATCTATGATGGTTCCGTAAACGTTTATACCGCTTTTGGCAACTAACCTAAACAGTAGCGTATCGTTGTGACCGGACATGCTGAAACAACAGGGAACCATTTGGTTTTAGAATGGTGAAAATTTGCAAAGTTCTTTTGAAGTCAAATGTTCCGTTTATGCAAAAGATGTAGAATTTAGTGGTATGTAAGACAATACAAGCGTTGGGTTAAATATCAAAGGCGGCACATGCAAAGATGATGCCGGCAGTGAGCACGAATTTACCGCAACCTTCGATTACGGAGATGCCCGTTAAAAAGATGTACCGACCAGGGTGCATTTGAACATGTTCCGACCTAGGAACGACAGCCAAATAAATTTAAAAAGGGACAAGGAAAACGAGCAAAACTGTACAAGTATAAGTATAGTGGATTAAATTCAAACTGATACAGCGTTTGACCGGCCAATCTGCCGCCAGCATCTCAATCAGAGTCGGCAATGACTTTGCCCAAATCGGCAGCAACAAAAAATACGCCGCCATCCACCACCTCGGCAGCCAAGCCGTACGCGGCAGAAAAGTCACCATTCTGGCCAGACCATACCTCCCCATCAACGGTAGTGGCCAACTTCAAAATGGAGCCGAGAAAAAACTCATTGACATCACCCTCGAATCTCTCAAGGCAGGTCTTTAAAAACAAAAACGGGCAAAATCTGCCCGTTCATTTTTATTGCATATAGTGCAACGCTGTTATAAAAATTCAATCCCACCAAAACCTATCTCAGCTTACCTTATCCTACTTATCTCAAAAAGTTTCAGCAAGCGTATGCAGGCTTATTCTGCCATTTCGCATATGGACTTTATCCTGCCGGCGTTTATGGCGGATGCCGCCGGTTTGTATTACGCGATTATTTATGCTGTGATGGATGCAGCCGGCTTCGGTGTGTTGATGGTGTTGTCAAACGAAACCATCGAATGCGAAGCCATCCGAGACTTGGCAGACATGAACCAACGTCACGCTTGGTATTCGTTTTAATGCTGTTGTGTATGTTTTCCATGGCGGGTATCCCGCCGCTGATGGGCTTTTACGCCAAGTCCGCCGTAATTAAGGCCTTGTTGTTGCAAGGTTACGTCGGTCTGTCGGTATTTTCGGTCATCATGAGTTTGATTGGCGCGTTCTACTACCTGCGCGTGGTGAAAACCATTTACTTTGACGAAGCCGAACACGCCCAACCCGCCGGCGGCCAACTGCGCCGTGAAATTCGTGTTAACCGCCAACGCGCTGCCGTTGCTATTGTGGGGCATCATGCCGCAGTGCGCCGCGGCCTTGAACAATACCTTGTAACGCAGTGAAAAAATCAACGGTAATCTGCAAAGGTGGCTGTTTTTTGTTAAGATAGCAGGCATGTTTTTTCAGACGGCCTGAAGGCGTTACAAAGCTTTGGGATGTGACGAAAACCATGATTCGCCATTCCCACGCAGGCAGGCAGTCGTTTTTAAGTTTGGCTGGGTTTTGTAAAGTCCGCAGACCGTCTGAAAAAAACCGGGTCGGGATTGCTAACCCGACAAAGCAAAACAGACCATCTTTTCAGACGGCGCAACAAGACCATCAGGCCGTCTGAAACCGAAAGTGCAAAATGACCGCATCCATGTATATCCTGTTGCTGTTGGCACTGATTTTCGCCAACGCCCCTTTCTTAACCCATAAACTCTTGGCTGTGATTCCCGTGACCCAAAAGCATTTCGGCCATCACCTGCTCGAATTGTCCATCGGTTTCGGCCTCACCGCCGCGCTGGCTTATCTGCTCGAATCACGCGCCGGTGACGTGCATCCGCAGGAGTGGGAGTTTTACGCGGTTAGCGTGTGTCTGTATTTGATTTTTGCGTTTCCTTGTTTCGTGTGGCGTTATTTTTGGAACGCGCGTAACGTTCAGTAACATATTCAGACGGCCTTGACAAATAAGCTGTCTGAAAACATCCGTCGGCAACACACCGACCCAGTCTAATCCGCAGGAATCCCCGTTATGACCCTTCAAAACCTGTCACAAGCCAAACTCATCGTTGTCAAAGTCGGCTCCAGCCTCGTGACCGCCGAAGGCAAAGGCATCGACCAAATCGCGCTCAACCGTTGGGCGACGCAAATCGCCGGGCTTAAAGCCAAAGGCGTGCATGTGATTTTCGTCTCCAGCGGTGCGATTGCCGAGGGCATCAAGCGTTTGGGTTGGGTGAAGCGGCCCACCGCGATTAACGAATTGCAGGCGGCGGCGGCGGTCGGACAGATGGGCATTGCGCAAGCTTACGAATACGCGTTTGCCTACCACGGCATCCAAACCGCGCAAGTGTTGCTCACGCATGAAGATTTGAGCAACCGCACCCGCTATCTCAATGCGCGCAGTACGTTGCTGACCTTGGTCGGAAAAGGCATCGTGCCGATTATCAACGAAAACGACACCGTCACTACCCACGAAATCAAGCTCGGCGACAACGATACCTTAGGCGCACTCGTGACCAACCTTGTCGATGCCGACGCGCTGGTCATTCTCACCGATCAAAGCGGTTTGTATGACAGCGATCCGCGCAAAAATCCGCAAGCCAGGTTTATCCGCCAAATCGAAGCCGGCCGTCCCGAACTCGAAACTATGGCCGGCGGGGCAGGCAGCAGCGTCGGTACCGGCGGCATGTACACCAAAGTCACCGCCGCCAAACGTGCGGCCTTAAGCGGCGCGGCTACCGTCGTCGCCAACGGCCGCGAACCGGATGTCTTGCTGCGTCTGCAGAAAGGCGAATCCATCGGCACGCTGTTCACCAGTCCCCACAGCCGTGTGACCGCCCGCAAAAAATGGCTGCTCGGCCACATCCAACTTGCCGGCAAAATCACCGTCGACAGCGGCGCAGCGCATGCTGTGGCAGAAAAACACGCCAGCCTACTGCCGGTCGGCTGCATCGGCGTGCACGGCCGTTTCCACCGTGGCGAACTGGTGGCGGTTCTCGACCAAAACGGCAAAGAAATCGCCCGCGGCCTGATTAATTACAGCAGTGACGAAACCGCCAAAATCCTGCAAACCGATTCCCATCATATTCATGAAAAACTCGGTTATGCGCAGGAAGACGAGCTGATTCACCGCGATAATATCGCTTTGTATTGGTAACCATGTGATTCAAGGCCGTCTGAAAGGCAGAAAGCGAAACGGACTTCCCCTTTCAGACGGCCTTTTGTTTCGCCAAATCAATCTTTTACTCGGAAAAACCGAATTCTGCTAAAATTAATCCCTTTATTTCAGACGGCCTGAGCTATGCAAAAAATCACTTTGATTTGGTTTCGCCGCAATTTACGCCTATCCGACAATGCCGTACTGCAACACGCTTTAACGCGCGGTTTGCCGCTGGCTGCCGCGTATGCTTGGGAAATGCCGTCTGAAACCGCCAATCCGCGCCGTACCGCGTTTCACCATCAGGCGGCGGCGGAGTTGTCGGCAGCGCTGGCGGCCAAAGGAATTCCGCTGTTTGCCGTGCAGGACGACATCATTGAAGCCTTGCCCGAATTGGCGAAACGTCTGAACGCGCAAAGCGTATTGGCCGACGAAGCCTACACGCCGTCTGAAACCAAACGCGACAACCGTATTTGGCGGCTTTTGGATACGCTGGGCGTTTCGTTCGAGCGGTTCAACGACCGCACTGTTTTCGCCAAGGCCGACATTATGAGCGAACACGGCCGGCCGTATCTCGAATTTACTCCTTACAAACAGGCTTGGCGGCATGCATTTCAGCAGTATTTTGCCGCGCAAAGGCCGTCTGAACAGACGGATATTCCTTTTCAGACGGCTTTTTCGGATTTACCGCCGTTTCCTGATATGCCAGAAACCGCATTGATGCAGCAAGGCGGAGAACAGGCGGCATGGCGGCAATGGCAGCAGTTTGCACTGCAATTGGATTGTTACCCGCTGCTGCAAGATTTTCCCTCCAAAAAAGCCACGTCGCAATTGGGTGCGTATCTGTCCGCCGGTTGCATTTCGCCACGCGTGTTGGCAAAGGAAGCCGCCGCACGCGGTGCGTATGTTTGGCTGGATAATTTGATTCGGCGCGATTTTTACCGGCAATGGATGTTCCACTACCCTGAAATGGCGCAGCAAGCCAGAGAAGAAACTGCTATCAACGCGGAATTTTTCCGCCGCTGGACCCAAGGTAAAACCGGCTTTCCGCTGATTGATGCGGCCATGCGCTGTCTTTACTGCAGCGGCTGGCTGCCGCCGGTGCTGCGGCAGGTCGCAGCGCAGTTCTGGTGCCTGACTTTGCAACAGCCTTGGCAGCAGGGTGCGCGATGGTTTGCTCAAAACCAGTTGGACGATGATGAGGCAGTCAATATCGGCAACTGGCAGGCCGTCGCCGGTTTGCTTTCGTTGCATGCGCCATGCGTTCGCCATCCGACTATCGCCGCGCAGCAGCTTGACCCAGACGGTACGTTTGTCCGCCGCCATGTACCCGAGCTCGCCCATCTGCCCAAAGACGTGATTCACGCCCCGTGGCTGGTGCTTGCCGATGTGGACAGCCACGGTTATCCGCTGCCGATGGTAGATATATGAATCGTGTCGGTATGCTGGTTAGGGTGCGTGTTCTCATTTTGTCTGCGTTGCCCATTTTCAAGCAGAAAAGCGCAGATGCAAGGCGATACTCAAAGAGGCGGTTTACCAGCCGGCACAGCAAGGTCGGACACCTTGCGCACATTTTCAACACAGCAGACGGGTTTTATGCCGAAAAGATGCCGCATGATAAAATGAAAACACGCCCTAGAAAGGCCGTTGGAAAAAACAATGGGCAGCCGACATCAAAGACAGAGACAGTTTCAGACGGTCCAAAATATTCCCAATCCTCCTAAAAACAACAACCCAACCTAATAAAATAAACCTTTATGCGCCCGTTCACATTCAAAAAACCGTCTTTCTTCAAAACTTCCGCCTTTTCGCGCCGCCATGCGCCGGCGCGTGCGCATTTTGCCGAAGGCTGGCTCAACTCTTACGAACGCTACCGTTACCGCCGCCTGATTCACGCTGTGCGTTTGGGTTTGGCGGTGGTATTCGCCACGCTGCTGGCGCGTTTGCCGCAAGTCGAACACGGTGAATGGATCGGTATGACAGTGTTTGTGGTGTTGGGGATGTTGCAGTTTCAAGGCGCGATTTATTCCAAGGCGGTGGAACGCATGCTCGGCACGGTCATCGGTTTGGTTGTCGGCTTGAGCGTATTGTGGCTGAACCAGCATTATTTTCACGGCGGAATCTTGTTTTATATGGCAGTGGGCGTGTTGGGCGCGCTATCGGGCTGGGCGGCGGTCGGCAAAAATGGTTATATGCCCATGCTGGCCGGTTTGACCATGTGTATGCTGATTGGCGACAGCAGTCTGGATTGGCTCGACAGCGGCGTGGTGCGCGCCTTGAACGTGTTGATTGGCGCAGTGATTGCAATTGGTGCGGCCAAATTGCTGCCTTTACGTTCGACTTTGATGTGGCGGTTTATGCTGGCCGACAACCTCACCGAGTGCAGCCGCATCATCGCTGAGGTCAGCAACGGCCGACGCATGACGCGCGAACGGTTGGCGCAAAACCGCATCAAAATGAAGCAGATTAATACGCGTTTGGTCAAAAGCCGTAGCCATTTGGATGCAATGTCGGGGGAGAGCCACATCAGCAAGCCGACTATGGAGTCCATGCAGTTGGCGCACCGTAAAATCGTCAACAGCACCGAATTGCTGCTGACCACGTCGGCCAAACTGCAGCAGCCCGACATCAGCGAAGACGAGGCCAAACTCATCAACCACCAATTTGCCCGATTGCAGCGTGAATTGCGTTTGACCGTGCGCCTGATTAAAGGCCATTACGCGCGCCGCATCCGTTTCGACAACAGTCCGAATCCCGAATTGGAAAAGCTGGCGCAACATCTGCCGTTTGATTGGCAGGGTTTTTTATGGCTGGGGGCAAACACCCGCAGCGAAGTAGCGGGCTTGGTGATTTTGTTGCAGCGCATGCGCCGCCGTTGGTTGGATACGTATGAACTGCAACGCCTGCGTACTTATCTGCTTGAGCGCAGGGACGGAATATCGGAAGAAGAACAGGACGTCTGAAAATATACAAACTCACTAAAAACAAGGACAGCGTTAAACAGGGGCAGTATTGGTTTTCCTTAGCTCAAAGAGAATGATTTTGTCAGCTGCTGAAGTGACAACAGAACCGGTTCCGTACTGTCTGCGGCAAGCCGCCTTGTCCCCGTTATTTATTGATTCCACCGTAAATCCGGATTTATCATCAAAAAACATGCTTGGGTATTGTATGATGATACCCTTTCGATAAAATAATAATCTGTTAATATCAGTTTATCCATCAGGCCGTCTGAAAGCCTATGATTCCCGTTTCCAGACGGCTTTTGTTTTCCGTTTACGGTGAAATAAGCTAGAATATTGACGAAACAATGACAAGCACAAAGTAGAAATAGCATGATAAACCGTTGGCTTTACGTACAACTTTGGAAAACGGCGCCGTCGCTGATTCGTCTTTATCTGAAAAAGCGTGCCGATAAATCGCCTGCTTATTTGGATAATTGGGGCGAACGCTTTGGCGCACCTTTGCACAATCCGGTGCAAGAGCCGATTTGGATACACGCCGTTTCTGTGGGTGAAACCCGCGCCGCACAGCCTTTGATTACGGCGTTGCGCCGCTATTTTGCCGCTGCGCCGCTGCTGCTCACGCAAATGACGCCGACCGGCCGCGTCGCCGCCGAAGAATTATTCCCCGATGCGCAATGCCGCTATCTGCCGTATGACAAGCCGGAATGGATTGGGCAGTTTTTGAGCGAACACAAGCCGCGTTTCGGTGTGTTGATGGAAACCGAAATTTGGCCGAATTTGATTTACAGTTGCGCCGAGCAGGGCGTGCCGCTGTTTTTAGCGAACGCGCGTTTGTCGGAAAAATCACAAAACGGCTATCTGAAAATACGCCGTTTGGTGGCGCCGGCCATGCAGATTTTGAGCGGCTGCTTTGCCCAAACCGCCACTGATGCCGAGCGTTTGCATTTAATCGGCGCATCGAATGTGCATGTGTGCGGCAATACCAAATACGACATCACGCCGCCGGAAGGTATGCGCGCGTTGGCGGCGGCATTTCAGGAACGTATCGGCAGGCGTCCGGTAGTGTTGTGCGCCAGTACGCGCGTTCACAAAGGCACCGATGAAGCCGAATTATTATTGAAAGCATGGCAGCAATATCGCGGTGAGGCATTGCTGGTGATTGTGCCGCGCCATCCCGAGCGTTTTCAGACAATCTCTGATACCGCCAAGGCTTTGGGGTTTGAGGTGCAAAAACGCAGCGATAATGAATTAGTGGCGCCGCAAACGCAAGTTTGGATTGGCGACAGCATGGGTGAATTGTTTGCCTATTATTTGAGCGCGGATGTGGCCTTTGTCGGCGGCAGCTTGGTCGATACCGGCTGCCAAAACATCATTGAGCCGATTGCCTGCGGTGTGCCTACTTTGTTTGGGCCTTCCACCTACAATTTTGCTGCCGCGTGTGCTTTGGCGGTAGAAGCTGGTGCGGCGCAACAGGTTCAGAGTGCGGAAGAATGGCTCAAGTTGGTCGAAGCATGTTTGAATAATCCGGAAATAAGCAGGCAGTTTGGCGGCAATGCCGAAGCCTTTCTGTCGGCACATCGTGGCGCGAGCGAACGCATCGCATATGAAATCGGTAAAATGATTTTGAAAAAAGAAGTGTTGCGTTTTAAAAAAGAAGGTTCGGAAGAATCGGCGCCGGTTGGTCAATAAAGCGTGTAGAGAAGAAAAACCATAAAAAAAGGCCGTCTGAAACTAACTGGAGAAGTTTCAGACAGCCTTTTTTGTTTGGCCGGATTAACGGTTTATTTGGCTGCCGATAACGCCACCTAAGGCCGCACCACCCAAAGTAGAAGCTGTATTGCCACCCAACAGGCTGCCTGCCACGCCACCGACAACTGCGCCGGTGGCGGTGTTGCGTTGAGAAGCCGACATACTGGCGCATGCGCTCAGAGAAGTGGCAACGGCAATCAGGGCAACGGTTTTGGTAATCATAAATTTCATAAGAGTCTCCAATCCGAAAGGATTCTTGTTGTTCGATTTTGCAAGGGTAGTATGGCACAAACTCGGTTTAATAATATCTTAAAAAAGTAAAGACTCTTTAAACTAAGAAAATTTTGTTATGCGTGGCACTTCTTTTGCAACGGGTGTACACTATGCCGGCAAATTTAGAAGAATTTTATGAAGAATAGAGAATCAGCGATGAGTGTTTATGCGGTGGCACATATTGTGCATTTGTTTTGTGCGATTGCTTTTGTCGGTGGCGTGTTTTTTGAAATGCTGGTGTTGTCGGTCATGCACACCAAGCGCGTGTCACGAGAGGCGCGGCGCGAAGTGGAGAAAGCAATGTCGTACCGTGCCGTGCGTGTGATGCCGCCGGTGGTGATTGTTTTGTTTCTTTCCGGCTTGGTGATGGTGTTTGAACGCTATGTACCCGTTTTCCACCAACCGTTTGCATCGTCTTTCGGGACTATGTTATTTTTCAAAGTATTGCTGGCATTCAACGTATTGCTGCATTTTGCCATTGCCGTGGTAAAAATGGCGCGCGGCACCTTGACCGTGGGCTGGTCGAAATACATTCATGCGGTAGTATTCGCGCATATGCTCTTGATTGTGTTTTTTGCCAAAGCGATGTTTTATTGGGTGTGGTAACAGATTTACCAAGCAGGCAAAGAAAAGGCCGTCTGAAACATAAACTGCACCCCAAAAGTCAGGCACCCCTTCCAACTAAAAAGGTGCGGTTTTCTTCAGTTTTCTTACTGTCCGAATATACACCGGACTTCAAATACCGGGACCTACCCCATTATCACCAAGTGCACAGCCGGCAGCGCGCTTCAAAGCCTCACGCACACACCTGCGCCAGCGGATAGCCGCCTGTCGGCACCGCCGCAC
>NZ_PXYY01000034.1 GCF_003013245.1 Neisseria iguanae | reverse complement strand
GCGGCGGAACGGGCAGTTCGTTCCAATACAGGAACTGAAGCCGTTTCTTTGGGATACGCTTTTTTAATTTGCAACGGCTTATCTTCATTTTTGCAGCCCATCATGACTGATAATCTACGTCAGCCCCTTATTTATTCAACAATAAATTACAAGGCCGTCTGACAATGATGTGGGTAATACCTATGTTCAGACGGCCTTAAATCTGATTCCTTATTCCCCTGCTACCGTTATTCCGCTGATGAGTATCGAACCGATTTTGTTGGATGAGCGGCGTAGTGCATCGTTGGCGATGCCGACAATGTTTTGATACATGTCCTGCAGGCGGCCGGCGATGGTGATTTCGTGCACCGGATAGGCAATCACGCCGTTTTCTACCCAAAATCCGGCGGCACCGCGCGAATAGTCGCCGGTGATGGTGTTCACACCTTGTCCCATCAATTCGGTCACCAGTAAGCCTGTGCCCATTTCTTTAAGCAAATCGGTTTGTGCCGCATGGGTATGGCTGAGGTACAGATTATGTGCGCCGCCTGCATTGCCGGTGGAAGTCATGCCGAGTTTTCTGGCGCTGTAGCTGCTCAGCAGATAGCCTTGCACCACGCCGTTTTCAATCAGGAAACGCGGGTGGGTGGCGACGCCTTCGGAGTCGAAGTAGGTGCTGCCGAAAGCGCGTGGGATATGCGGTTCTTCGCGCAGGTTGACGAAACCGGGTAAGATTTTTTTGCCTAGGCTGTCGATTAAAAAGCTGCTTTGACGGTAAAGCGCGCCGCCGCTCAATGCACCGACCAAATGGCCTATTAAGCCGCCGGCTATGGTGGTATCGAATATTACGGGATAGTTGCCGGTCGGTAAGGTCCGGCTGTCAAGACGGCGCACGGTGCGTTCGGCGGCGGTGCGGCCAATGGTTTCCGGTGATGCCATGTCCTGGTGGCGGCAGGACGCGTCATACCAATAATCGCGCTGCATGCCTTGCCTGTCAGCGGCTACCACGCTGCAGGAGATGCTGTGGCGCGTGCCTTGCTGGTGTGCCAGAAAGCCGTGTGAATTGCCGTAAACGTATTGGTAATGGCTGGTTTGTACGCCTGCGCCTTCGGAGTTTTCGATTTTGGGGTCGAATGATAGGGCAGCTTGTTCGCATTGTTTGGCTAACTCGATGGCGGCTTCTGCGCTTAAATCCCACTCGTGATAGCGGTCGGGATCGCCGATTTCGGTGGCCATCAATGCTTTATCTGCCAAGCCGGCGCAATCGTCTTCGGCGGTGTATTTGGCAATATCGATGGCGGCTTGAACTGTATCCTGCAGGGCTTGTGGCGAAAAATCGGCGGTGCTGGCGCGGCCTTTGCGTTGGCCGACGTAAACCGTGATGTCCAACGATTTGTCTTGCTGGAATTCGATTTGTTCGATTTCGTTCAGGCGCACGCTCACGCCTTGGCCGATTGATTCGCTGAAATCGGCTTCGGCAGCCGTAGCGCCCAATTTCTGCGCCAGTGATAGGGTTTGGCCGCACAGTTGAATCAGTTCGTCTTGAGAGTGGTTGAACAGCATAAACATTATCCGGATAAAATTGTGCTTATTTTAACTGTTTTCAGACGGCCTCGGCAAAAATGTCGTCATTGTCGGAATATATTGAACCGACAGCGTCTTCATCTCATGGTAAAATCGACAATTGGGAATTTTTGCGAACAGAATAATGATATGTTTGAAAACGAAGAAGAATGGGTCAGTAAAACCCGGATGAAAAAACAGATGAACCATCTGCAGGACTTGGGCATGGAATTGACCAAGCTGTCGAACGAAGCGCTCAGGAAAATCGGTTTGGGCGAAGATTTATACGAAGCCGTGCAAACCTATAAAAAAATCACCTCTAACAGCGCGCTCAAACGTCAGGCACAATACATCGGACGCCTGATGCGCAACACCGATCCCGGGCCGGTCGAACGCTATCTGGCCAAGCTGCGCGGCGATAATGCGGCGCATAACGCTTTTCTGCAGCGCGTCGAGCAGATACGGGAACGCCTGATTGCCGACGATGAGGCGTTCACCGCGTTTATGGCCGATTACCCGAAAGCCGATGCCGGCAAGCTGCGTACCTTAATCCGCAACACGCGAAAAGAGCAGGCGCACAACAAACCGCCGAAGAGCTTCCGCATCTTGTTCCAAGAAGTGAAAGCCGTGATGGAAGGTGATACTGGCGGCGGCTTTGACGCAGAGGATAACGAAGCATAATCCGAATCCGGTTTCAGACGGCCTGACAAATAAGGCCGTCTGAAAACCATCTATCCCTATTAACGAAAACCCGAACATGGCCGTAAAGATACAAACCCGTCCCGTCAACCAATCGGTGTGCGACACCTTAATCAATGCCGGTGCCGATCCGCTGATTGCACGCCTGTGTGCCGCGCGTGATGTGAAGACACCGCAGGAACTGGAAGACAAGCTCACCGGGTTGCTGCCGTATCAGTCGCTGACCCAATGCGAAGCGGCGGCAGTGCGCTTGGCGGAAGCCATTGGGCGGCAGGAGAAAATCCTGATTGTGGCCGACTACGATGCTGATGGTGCAACGGCTTGCGCGGTGGGTGTAAAAGGGCTGGGCGCAATGGGTGCGACAGTGGATTTTTTGGTGCCCAACCGCTTTGAACACGGCTATGGCCTCACACCTGAGTTGGCGGAAATTGCGGCGAAAAAGGGCACGAATCTGCTGTTGACGGTGGACAACGGCATTGCCAGTTTGGCCGGGGTGGCACGCGCGCAGGCGTTGGGTTTGGAGGTAGTGGTAACCGACCATCACCTGCCTGCCGAGCAGGTTCCAGATTGCATTATTGTGAATCCGAACCAGCACGGTTGCAGTTTCAAGAGCAAAAGTCTGGCCGGTGTGGGCGTGATTTTTTATGTGTTGATGGCCTTGCGTGCCGAATTGCGCCGCCGTTGTTATTTTTCGGACGGCCTGAAAGAACCGAATTTAGCAGAATTGTTGGATTTGGTGGCTTTGGGCACGGTGGCCGACGTGGTTTCGCTCGACCACAACAACCGCATTTTGGTGTCGCAAGGTTTGAAACGCATGCGGCAGGGTAAAATGCGGCCGGGCATTCGAGCATTATTTGAAGTGGCGCGACGCGATTGGCGTAAGGCACAGCCGTTTGACATGGGTTTCGCGCTCGGGCCGCGTATTAATGCGGCCGGCCGTTTGGATGATATGTCGCTCGGCATAGCCTGTTTGTTGGCGGATAATGACGTGCAGGCACAGGAATTGGCGGCACAGTTGAACAATCTTAATATCGAACGCCGCGAAATCGAGCAATCTATGCTGCAAGACGCGTTGGATTCGTTCCCCGAAACCCTGCCGGACCGGCAGACCACGCTGGTTGCCTTCCGTGAAGACTATCATCAAGGCGTGGTCGGCATTGTCGCGAGCCGCTTGAAAGACCGTTTTTACCGTCCGACCATTGTGTTTGCACCGGCGGATAACGGCGAAGTGCGCGGCTCGGGGCGTTCCATTCCCAATCTGCACCTGCGTGACGCGCTGGACTTGGTGAGCAAGCGTCATCCTGATTTGATTTTGAAATTCGGCGGTCATGCGATGGCGGCAGGTTTGAGTATTTGGGAACACAATATTCCGGCGTTTCAGACGGCTTTTGAACAGGCTGTGCGCGACATGGTACGCGAAGGCGATTTATCGCAAACTTTTATTACCGACGGAAGCCTGCCCGCAGGCGACATCACGCTGGAACAAGCGCAAAACCTTGCCCGCCATGTCTGGGGGCAGGGTTTTGCGCCGCCGAGTTTCACCGACGAATTTCACGTTGTGCGCCAGCAATGGATGGGGGCGGAAGGCAAACATAAAAAAGTGTGGCTGCAAAAAGACGGCTTTGAATTTGAGGCCATGTTTTGGCGGTGCAACGAAGAACTCCCCGAGTACATCCGCACCGTGTATCGGCCGGTGGCTAACGAATGGCGCAATAATGTGGAATTGCAGCTTTACATTGACTATTGGGAAGCGGCATAAGATGAATTGGAGCAGGCCGTCTGAAACATAATTATTGGGGCTGAAGCAGATTAGCTGTCGTGTCAGACTGCAAAAATGAAGATAACCATTGCAAATTAACAAAGAATACCCAAAGAAAACTTCTCCGATTTTTTGTACCGGAAGCCACAGCCCGTGCAGCCGCTGATATTTTGGGTATCCAACCCGATTGGGCTATGTTGTCCTACCGTAAACCAGCCGGGTGACAGCCTGTCATTTGGTGCAGGAAGCCGGCAGGGTTTTCAGAGGCCCTACCGGGCCGGACGGGGGTTGTTTCGGCGGTCGGCGTAAGGGCAAACGCGGACGAGCAGCAGGGAAAGCGGCGGTATCCGGCACCTTAAAGCGGCAGGGAAAGGTTGGTACCGCCGTTGCGGGGGATAACGGACAGGATGCCTTATTTCCGGTTATCAAACAGCAAACAACACCTGATAACATTGTTTATACCGGTAGTGACAAGGGCTGTGACGTGCTTGATGCGGGCAGGTTCGCGCATCACCGTATCAACCGTTCACGGTTTTTTGCAGACCGTCAAAACCCTATCGGCGGCATTGGAAATTGTTGGAACCGGACTAGGTACGTCTTGCGCAAATACAATGGGGATTGAGCGTAAACCTTTCCCGCTGTCCTTGAAAGGATGCGGGTTCCGCTTTAACTTTGGCGTACCGTCGGGGCAGCTTGAAATGTTGCGGCAATGGTGTGGTGTTTGGGGCTAATCTGCGTCAGCCCCATAAATAATATTGACATTGAATTATTTTTTGTTTTTTTAGGTTTGAATAAACTAAATCATTCTCCATCTATTTTTAGGAAAGCACCCATGCACATCGTCGTTATTCCTTCTTGGTATCCCAAATCCGAACAAGATATTGATGGAATTTTTTTCAAAATCCAAGCTCAAGGATTACAAAAAAACAGCAAAATTAAGAAAGTTGGGGTCGTCGCACCAATGTTTCGATTTTTACGCAGCCAGCCTGAAACCATTTTTTCCGGGCCCTACGGCATAAACAAACACCGACACGGCGGTCTGAATACTTACATTTATGACAGCATGTATTTTTTTCCACGCTGCCCGATTGTCGATATCGACCGTATCCGCTGGGTTAAAGCCGGTTTGAAAGCCTTTAAAGCCTATATTCAAGAAAACGGCCGGCCTGATGTCATACATGCTCACGCTATGAATTATGCAGGCATCTTGGCTTCTGAAATTTTCAAGCAATTCGGCATTCCTTACGTCATTACCGAACACAGCAGCACATATGCACGCAATCTAATCCGAACCAACCAATGGCCGGCCATGCGCGAAGCAGCCAAACATGCAAGCGCACTTTATGCCGTCAGCCGGGATTTTGTCGAATTGCTCAATCAAAAATATCCCGGCACGCAATGGACATACCTACCAAATGTTTTAGGCAGAAATTTTACTGAACCTTTTGAATTTAAAGAGCAGTCAGACGGCGAATTTATCTTCTGCAGCGTTTCCCACCTGCGCCACCTGAAAGGGCATGATTTACTCTTGCCCGCCTTTGCCAAAGCCTTGCAGAAATATCCTCATTTAAAACTCAAAATCGGTGGCGATGGACCTGAAGCCGGTAATCTGAATAATTTGGCTGCGCAATTGGGTATTACAGACTCCGTCACCTTTTTAGGTGCACTTAAAACAGATGAAGTTTTGCATGTGATGCGTCAAAGTGATGCATTTGTCTTAGCCAGCCGCACCGAGACCTTCGGCGTGGTGTATATTGAAGCCCTTTCACAAGGTTTGCCGGTAATTGCAACAAAATGTGGCGGCCCACAATCGATTGTACGGCCGGAGAACGGCTTTCTGATTCCGACCGGGAACATTGACGAACTTGCCGATGCCTTAATTCAAATGTATGAAAACCGCGACCATTTTTCACCGAAAAAGCTACGTCAAGATTGTTTGGCCGAATTCAGCGAAGAAGCGGTTATCAACCAATTGATTGCCAAATTTGAAAATATTGTCGGATAAACCGTTGACGGACATTCCAAAAATAACGGAATTATCTGCAAAACGGAATTATCTGCAAACAAACTGTATCTTTCTCAGCAGGTCACTGCGCACTTGTCTTGAAGGATATAGTTTCTTTATCAGTCAATAGATGACTATAGAAGATTATTTATTATTTAAATTATGATTATGTCCTAGATAATCAGGATAAATTACGTTTTACTAATTATTTTAAAATAAAAATCTGAACTTTTATCCCGATGTTGTCAAAACGCCGTTCACATTCCTTCAAATACAGCTCGAAATGCGCTTTGGCAATACCGTTCAACTTGCGTCAATGCCGTTTTGCCTGATTCCAAAAATGCTTAATCCCGTTAATAGGGTTTTGTCTTTCAGCAAAATGTGTACCGTGATTGATACTAAAATGGAGAAATTCACTCACATCTATTGCATATTCGGCAGTGTGCGGGCAAGGTGTTGCGGCAACACGCCCACCAAATTGGAATCCTGCAATGCAAAAGCTGGGGTGGCAGCGAAATATAGTTCACCGACACCATCGATTTGCCGTATTATCCCGAAAAACCACTAGGCAGGGCAGGTTTGTGCGTTATAAAGGTTATACGCCGAAAGGGTATTTGCCGATGGTGATGTTGGACAAAACCAGTTTCAGACGGCTTGAACACTTTGCTTATTATTGGCTGGAGCATACTTCGGCAATTTGGAATTGGATGGCGTTTCTCAATCGATCTCGTGCTCGACAATGCCGATTCGCTGAATGCGTTTTTGATTGCGCCGCGTTTTCAGGAAGCGCCAATTCAGCATGAGATTGATGTGGTGCTGATTACGCACAACCATAACAACCATTTGGAAGTGGCCACCATACGCTGGACGAAAGACCGCAATAAAACGCTGTGGGCGTTGTTTGTATTCGAAGGCAGCAGGCGGCTATTATTGGAGCGTCGATACCGGTTATGCAAAGCATTTTAGCGATATAGGCAAAAAATACGGCGGCTTTGACCTTGCCTTTATTGAAATCAATGCGCCGATGCCGGTTGGTCGAAAACGTATATGTTCGCCGATCAATCAGCGCAGGCAGCATTGGATTTGAAGGCGTAAAAGATGGTGCCATGCATTGGGGTGTGTTCAGCTTGGGACGCAATCCGTGGTATGAATCGATTAATAATGCGGTGAAAAGTGCCAGAGAACACAGCCTTGTTTTGGATGTGCCGAAGATGGGTGAGAAATATGCCGATGGTTTTATCGGCAAGGAATAGTAGACGGATAAGGCATTGAGAAAGCAATAAGGGCTGTCTGAACGATTTATACACTTTCAGACGGCCTTTGCTTTACTACCCTTCCCTTTCAAACCGTTCTGCCAAGAAATCTAACAAGCTGCGCACGGCCAGAGGCAGACAGTGCCGGCTGAGATAGAGCGCGTAAAGCGAATAGACCGGCAGCGTCAGTTAATTCAGTTGGGAATGAGACAAGGCAGCCTGTCGCAGACAGTACGGCAAAGCAGGCTAACACCGTATCATTTCAAAGTAATTTGACTATAACACATCATAACGGCGATAACAGTCCATATAAACATATGCTGTCAGGTTAACCTGTTTGCGGAGGATTGGCAGCAAAACAGCTGTTTGCGTATTCGGTACGGTAACGGTAAAAACGCTACCGTTTCGCTTTAAAAGCCCGAATACAGCAACTTTGCCGGCGGCACCACGGCCGTTTACCTTTACGCCAAAATCACTTTCGTCAACGTCTACTTCTCTGGTAAACATTTCCAGATGCAGGCTGTTTTAATATAGTCGATTAAAATCAAATCAAGACAAGGCGGTGCGCCGAAGACAGTACGCTTAGTACGGCAAGGCGCGCCAACGCAGTATTGGTTTGATTTTAATCGACTATAAAATAAAAATAAGTAATCGTAAACGATGAAAGTAAGGCTGCGGTATTTTTGTTACACCAACTAACCAGGATGCTGTTCGGGTGGTAACTTCTGCAGCAAACAGCCCAATGAGTTTGTTTTGTTTGTACCGGCTTAGACGACTTTTACGCATGGGGATAATTCTGACTTAATTTGAATTTCCCGAGTTATCCAGGACAGCCCCTAAATTATTATTAAAACCATAGACAGGTTCGAATAAAATATACTGATTAGATTATTTCAACCCAACCGAACATTGAATTTTTCAGACGGCTTCAGTCAATACGGCAATAGGCTACCGATAAAATCTCAATCTCTTCGCGTCCTTCGGGACTGTTGAGCACGATTTCATCACCTTCACGTGCTTTAATCAGGCACCGCGCCAACGGGGAAATCCACGAAATTTTGTTTTGTGCGGTGTCGATTTCGTCCACGCCGACAATTTTGACGGTTTGCTCGCTGCCATCACCGCGCAACAATTCAACCGTTGCACCGAAAAATACCTGGTCGGTCGGTTCGCGTATTTCAGGATCAACGACTACTGCTGCTTCCAAACGTCTGGTCAGGAAACGGATTCGGCGGTCGATTTCACGCATGCGACGCTTGCCGTAAAGGTAATCGCCGTTTTCGCTACGGTCACCATTGCCAGCTGCCCAATTGACGATTTGCACGATTTCGGGACGTTCTTTGTTCACTAGCTGATAAAGCTCATTCTTCAAAGCCTGCCAGCCGACGGGCGTAATGTAGTTTTTAGTTTCTGCTGCCATAGTTAATCCTTTGCCGGAGCGCTATTTTAACGCAAAGAAAAGGCTGGGACCTTTGCCGATTCCCCATCTTTGGCACATTTCTTCGCGCCGCGCTTTTCGAACACCTGGCCTTTTCATGACATGTCTGCGCGTTCTGCGATGCGGATGCTTTGAGCTGCACCCACCTCTGGGGTTTTGCAAAGGTCTCCGACCGTCTGAAAACTTTTTTTGTTTTCAGACGGCCTCTGTTTCAGGCTTATTCTGCGTCGCTGCTGCCGATGGTGATGCCGTGTTCTATTTTGCTCGGCATGACTTTCAGCCCGCCACATCCGGTTTTACCTTCCGACAAACGCTGCAAATAGGCTTCATTAATATCGCCGGTCAGGTAAATGCCGTCAAAGCAGGAAGAATCAAAAGCTTGGATTTTCGGATTTAAGGCTTTGACCACAGCTTCCAAATCATTCAAATTTTGAAACACAATGCCGTCGGCGCTGATTTCTTGTGCGATTTGGGCAGGTGTGCGGCCGTTGGCAATCAATTCCTCGCGGGTAGGCATATCGATGCCGTACACATTTGGGAAGCGTACTTCCGGCGCGGCTGAAGCAATATAGACTTTGCGCGCACCCGAAGCACGAACCATTTCGACAATTTCACGGCTGGTGGTTCCGCGCACAATCGAGTCGTCCACCAACAACACGTTCTTGCCTTTGAATTCGGTTCCCATCGGGCTTAATTTCTGACGCACGGATTTTTTGCGCGTTGCCTGCCCCGGCATAATAAAGGTGCGGCTGATATAGCGGTTCTTAATCAAACCTTCTCGGTACGGTTTGTTCAAATACATAGCCAATTCCATCGCACTCGGGCGGCTGGTATCGGGAATCGGCATAATTACGTCAATGTTGTCCACCGGCAGTTCGCGCTTGATTTTTTCGGCCAGCGACACACCCATATTCAAACGTGCCTGATACACGGATACTCCGTCAATCACCGAGTCGGGACGGGCGAAATAAACGTATTCGAACAAACACGGTTTCAATTGCGGTTCACTGTATTGGCGCGAAAAAAGCTGGCCGTCAAAGCTGATAAACACGGCTTCACCCGGCTCAATGTCGCGTTCCAAATCATATTCCAAAGCATTAAATGCCACCGATTCGGAAGCCACAGCATAAGATTTGAAGCCGTTTCCATCAGTTTTCGAACCCAACACCAACGGACGGATGCCGTATGGATCGCGGAATGCCGCCATGCCGTAGCCGGCAATCATCGCCACCACGCCATATGCGCCGCGTACCAATTCGTGAACGGCTTTCACGGCAGCAAACACATTGTCGGTGCTCAATACTTTATTGTTGTTTTTCGATACTTCGTGGCGCAATTCATGTGCAAACACATTCAGTAAAACTTCCGAATCAGAGCTGGTATTGATGTGGCGCAGGTGTTTGTGACACACGTTTTCGTACAATTCGGCGGTGTTGGTCAAATTGCCGTTGTGCGCCAACACGATACCGAACGGCGAGCTGACATAAAACGGCTGCGCTTCGGCGCTGCTGCCCGGGTTGCCTGCCGTCGGATAACGTACATGGGCAATGCCTGAACGGCCGATTAAATCGCGCATATTGCGGGTACGGAATACTTCGCGCACCATGCCTTTGCCTTTGTGCATGTGGAACATGCTGCCCTCGGCCGTCACAATACCTGCCGCGTCCTGACCGCGATGCTGCAACATCTGCAAACCGTCGTACAAAAGCTGATTGACCGGCCCGTTACTCACCAACCCCAATACACCGCACATTTGCGTTCTCCGAATGAAAGAATTAACCCAACGAAATAACAAGATTAAACCGGTTTCAGACGGCTTGTATCAAGAGGTCATCTGAAACCGGTTCTAGTTCTATTATGAAGAATGTCCGTACCGTTCAAGCTATTACCAATGGCCGGCAAATAAGGCATCAAGACATCATGCGCCAATGTTTCAAAATAAGGAATACTGTGTGAAGCCTGCCAGTCTTCCGTTTCCGGCAAATCGGTGTAGGAACAGGCCATCACGGCCAAAGTCACCAACAACACACCTTTGGCCGCGCCGAACACCCCGCCGAGCAAACGGTTAACGCTGCCCAGCCCGATGGCTGATACGCCTGCCGCCAATAAAGAACGCAGGAAGCGCTGCACCAGCCATGCTGCGATAAACAGCATGATAAAAGCCAATGCCACGCCTAAAGCCTGCGGCTCAACAGACTTAAACGCAATTTCGGCAAACGGCACGGCAAACCACTTGGCAATGAAAAACGCCACAATCCACGTAATCAGCGAACTGATTTCGGCAATTGCGCCGCGCATGAGCGACATGATAATGCATGCTGCAATCACGCCAAAGGCCAAAATATCCGCCAAAGGAATATTACTCATTCACTACCTGCCCCGCAATGCCGTCTTTTGAACGCAGCTTTTCCAAATCTTTCGCGGCTTCCTGGCGGCTTTTATACGCATTTGATTTCACACGGTAAACCACGCCTTTATCAGTTTTGATTTCGCTGATGGTCGCGTTGATACCGGCCGCCTTCATTTTGCGCTGCAGGCTTTGCGCGCGTTCTTTATCGGCATAGCCGGCCTGGATTGCGGCTTTCTGGCCTTTGGATTGGGTATCGGCTGCTTTTTCAGACGTTTTGGATTTTGCTGATTCGGCTTTCTTGGCAGCTGTTTTTTTCTCGGTTTCTCTTGCTTTTGCCGCAGCTGCTTTTTTCTCCGCTTCGGCCTTGGCTTTTGCCGCAACAGCCTTTTTCTCTTCAGTTTGTTTGGCTTTACGTTCGGCAGCGGCTTTTTCCGCTTGCTTACGTTCGGCTTCTGCATCGCGTTTGGATTTTTCCGCCTTGGCCGCGGCTGCACGTTTCTTAACTGCTTCCTTTTCTGCGGCCAAGCGTTTCTCTTCGGCACGTTTGGCCGCACGCTGTTCGGCTAAACGCTGACGGCGCGCTTCGGCTTTCTGCTCTTCCGCCGCACGTTTTTCTTCTTCGGCCTTGCGAATCCGCTCTGATTCTTCCAAACCTTTGATGTCACTGTCGACCAATTTGTCGTTAATCAACACCAAAGGTGGACCGATGTCTTGCGGCGGTGTTGCCGCCGCAGGTTTCAATACTTCTACCGGCGGCTCAGGCCGGATACTTTCTGTGGCCGGGGCTTGCTCTTTGGCAGCCGCTTCAATCTCTTCACTGCTGCTCGGTTCCAACACAGCAGCACTAACGGCATCAACTTGCGCATCCTTTTGGGCGGCAGCGGCAGTTGGCGCCGGTGCGTTTTGCTTGCCGCCGTTGTCTGTACCCGATATGGAAGTCAACAGAATACCGGCAACCACAACCAATCCTGACGTCATCACCAAGCGGCGGCGGTTGCGGCGTTTGAGCTGCTCATAACCGGTTAAAACTTCTTTTTGCTTATCGTCAGACATGAAATTTCCTATTTACAACGTTGCCATCACATCAGCAACAGTATGAAACGAGCCGAAAACGACAATTCTATCATTTTCAGAAGCTTTCGCCAAAGCTGCCTGGTAGGCGCTTGGGACATGGTCGAACATTTGGATTTTATCAATGTCGTGCTGCACCAGTTTGTCCTGCAAGGCCTCAATCGTCATGCCGCGCGGCATATCCAAAGGCGCGATGTACCATTCGTCAAACTGGTCTTTCACAATATCCACTACGCCGTCGATATCCTTATCGGCCAACATGCTGAACACCGCTATGCGGTTTTGCGCAAAGGCCAGCTTAATCAGGCTGTGGCGCAATGCACGGGCGGCATGCGGGTTGTGGCCGACATCCAAAACCGTTAACGGATGCCCCGGCAACACTTGGAAACGACCCGGATTTTCCACCAGCAGCAACCCGCGTTTAATCGCACCGATATCAATCGGCAATTTACCGTTCAAGCATTCCAACACCGTCAGCGCTACGGCGGCATTACCGATTTGATAGGCACCGCGCAAGGCCGGAAACGGCAGCGCATTACGGCGTTTGGGCAACAGGCCGTCTGAAACTTTCGGATGGAATTGATAATTCCATTGTACATTTTCCAAGGTGTTGAAATCAAAATCTTCTTTGGGTAACAGCAAATTTGCACCGATGGCTTCAGCGTGTTGGCGCAACGATTCCGGCGGCGGATTCTGGCCGCAAATCGCAGGCTTGCCGCTGCGGAACACACCTGCTTTTTCAAAACCGGCCTGCTCAACGGTATCGCCCAAAAATGCCTGATGATCTAGATCCACGCTGGTCACCACGGCACAATCGGCATCGAACACATTCACTGCGTCCAATCGCCCTCCTAAGCCGACTTCCAATACCATCACATCCACTTGCGCGCGCATGAAAATATCCACCGCAGCCAAGGTGTTGAATTCAAAATAAGTCAGCGAAATGTCACCGCGCGCCACTTCAATGCGTTCAAACGCCGCCACAATGGTTTCATCATCAACCGGCCCGGCGTTCACAGCAATCCGTTCGTTAAAGCGCAAAATATGCGGGCTGGTCAGCGTGCCGACTTTGAAGCCGGCCTGTTTGTAAATCTGCGACAAATAGGCACACACCGAGCCTTTGCCGTTCGTGCCTGCCACCACTACCACGGGACATTTCGGCGTCAGGCCCATGCGCGCTTTCACTTCGCCGACGCGTTCCAAACCCATGTCAATCAGGCCGGTGCTGTGGTCGGTTTCCAAATGAGAGAGCCAGTCTTGTAGTGTTTTCATTATGTTAAAGATATTTATCATTCGAGGCCGTCTGAAATAGACAACCGCTTTTATCATTCAAACCCGGATTTTTGTTTGACCGGATTTTCCGCCTGACACCAACGCGCCCAAACACGCAAGCGGCGGTGGGTTTCGTTATCCAACATATCGGGCAGGACCAATTGCCACATGGTACGGCTGCCGGTATGCCATTGCAAAAACAGCACATAACGCGTAACCAAGGAAGAACCGCCCAATACTGCTTCAAACGCCGTCTGCTCCCGCCCGACAAAGATAGCCGCCTGCTGCAGACGGTTTACCGCGATTTGCGTAACCGCCTTACGGCCTTTTAAACCGGCATGACGCCAAGCATAGGCGGAACTCACCATCAAACCGAGCAAACCCAGCCACAGCATTGCACCGTAAAACCACGCCGCGCACATTACCGCCGCAATCAGATGCAGAACAATCACAGCGGTTTTCAGGCTGCGGGAAGGCGTCAAGGCCGTCTGAAAAGCAAACATGGCATTACATCATGTTGTCGAACACGGGGCTGACATTTAAATCGGCATCTTCCATGTCCAAAACCATATCATGGATTTCGATTTCGAAAAATTCCCAAAATGCCTTCAGGCTCATGTCTTGCGGCCATTTGGCTTTATCCACGTCCCATCCGGCGATTTCCGCTTCAAAAATCTGCCGGTAACGCTCGTCAAAATACGAAATCACCGCTTCCGGTTCATCAAATTCCGGCACCAAAAACACCGAACAGTTGGTGCGGATTTGTTCTACCGTCAAATCAGGCATATTTTCATCCGCCGATTTCAGCCATTCTAAAAAACGCGCAGCCGGCTTCAACACCACTGCGGTGCGGTCAACAAAATACATCGCTATCCTTTAACTTCAAGATATTTCAATTTCAAATATTTTTCTCTTTAATGCCGTCTGAAAAGCGTTCAGACGGCATAAGCCATCTGCTAATGCGTCATCACCTGCTGCAAAAACTGCCTGGCGCGCTCATGTTTCGGGTTGGTAAAAAATTCTTCCGGCGCGGCTTCTTCGATGATTTGTCCGTGATCGACAAAAATCACACGGTCAGCTACTTCGCGGGCAAAACCCATTTCGTGCGTCACACACATCATGGTCATGCCGCTCATCGCCAGATCCTTCATCACTCTCAACACTTCGCCGACCATTTCAGGGTCAAGCGCGGAAGTCGGCTCGTCAAACAACATCACGCGCGGCTCCATCGCCAAACCGCGGGCAATCGCCACACGCTGCTGCTGACCGCCCGACAATTGGCTCGGCCAGGCATCTTTTTTGTGTGCCAAACCTACACGCTCCAGCAATTCCATCGCCTTGGCTTCCGCTTGGGCGCGGCTCTGCCCTTTTACTTTCATCGGCGACAACACAATATTTTCCAACACGTTCAAATGCGGATACAGATTGAAACTTTGAAACACAAAGCCTACTTCTTCACGCACTTTGTTCAGATTGGTTTTCGGGTCGGCCACGTTCACGCCATCCACCCAGATTTCACCGCTTTCAATGCTTTCAAGCTGGTTGACAGTGCGGATTAAGGTGGATTTGCCGCTGCCCGACGGACCGCAAACCACCACCACTTCACCTTGTTTAACTTCCAAATTCACGCCGTTAATTACGTGCAAATCTTTGAAATGTTTATGTACTTTTTTGAATTTAATCATGTTTTACTTTCAGACGGCCTTATTTATCCGTTTGACGGGTTGGTATCATTTCAGCGCACAAAATCGCGTTTATACGCCATATGGTTTTCAATATTGGCTCTGGCGTCTTTTTCATCCCAAATCTGAATTCCCAAGGATAATAGAAATACTGCTGTTTTTGAAATAAATATGCACGCCGATGTAGCCGTCTATGTCGCGCAAATACCAGTTTTTCAAACCATATTCCGCTTTCCAGTCATCAAGCCTTTCCAAAAGCCCGGCCACCGTTTCAGATGGCCAAATCAGGCGCGCGCCGAAAATATCGTTGAGAATATTGCTGACCGGATATCGGTTTTCACGCGCCAAATAGCGCTCGATTTTGTGGTCTATGCTTTCGGCGGTTTTCACGCGGTAAAAAAAGTCGATGCCACGCGTATCGGCAAAAGCCAAGTAATCGTTAATCGCTTCGTGCAGATTCAGGCGGTAAGACAAAATATGTTCGGTCGGCACGTTTCGCAGCGTATGGCTCAAATTGATTTTTTCTACTTTGCCGCTGTCGAAATAATCATGCGAATATTGCGTATGGATACGGTTGATTTCGCGGACTAAACGCTCGGTTTTATGCAGATTGGTTTCCATTGCTGCCTTCCTCTTCAGACGGCCGCCTTATTCACCAAATAATTGCTCAACGCGACATATTTTTCCGGCGTAATGTGTTCGGCGCGGTCTTGCGGGCTGATACCCACGGCTTCCAAATCGGCATCGCCAGCCAATTTTTCCAAATTGTTGCGGATGGTTTTGCGGCGCTGGTGGAAAGCGAGTTTGACCAGTTTGGCAAAATGTTCGAAATCGCCGGCTTTGCCGATGCGGTGTTTCACCGGAATCATACGTACCACGGCGGAATCGACTTTCGGAGCGGGGGAGAACGATTCGGGCGGCACGTCAATTAAAGATTCCATCTCGAAAAAATATTGCAGCATCACGCTCAGGCGGCCGTAGTCGTTGGTTTTCGGTTTGGCCACCATGCGTCCGACCACTTCTTTTTGCAACATAAAGTGCATGTCGACCACGTCATCGGCGACTTCGGCCAATTTAAACAGCAGCGGCGTGGAAATATTATAAGGCAAGTTACCGACGATTTTCTTTTTGCCTTCGATGCTGTTGAAATCGAATTGCAGCACATCGCCTTCGTGTATCACCAATTTATCGGCAAACGGCAGTGTTTTCAAACACCTGATGATATCGCGGTCGATTTCGCAAACGTGCAGGCGGTTGAGCTTTTTTGCCAGCGGCTCGGTAATCGCAGCAAGCCCTGGGCCGATTTCAATCACGACATCACCGGCCTGCGGACGCACGGCATGGACGATATCGCTGATAATTCGCGTGTCTTGCAAAAAGTTTTGCCCAAAGCGTTTGCGGGCTTTGTGTTCTTTCATACGGCTTCTTTATTTGGGGATTTCTCAAGGAAGTATTGTAACTGAAAATATCCGCCGGTTGAGAAAAGGCCGTCTGAAAACGGAATATTTTTTTACCGCGCTTTCAGACGGCCTGTATCGCTATTTATCAAACGGCGGCACAGCCAGACCGAATTGTGCCAAAAGCTCAACGGTTTCAAATACGGGCAACCCCATCACGCCGGTAAAACTGCCCTGCAGGTGGGCGACAAATACGCCGCCCAAGCCTTGAATACCGTAAGCACCGGCCTTATCCATCGGTTCGCCGCCGGCAATGTATGCTGAAATTTCTTCCGCGTTCATGGCTTTAAAGGTGACGTCGCTCTGTTGCAAAAGTGTGCGCGTTTCGCCTTGCCAATACGCGCTGACGGCGGTGTAGACCTGATGAGTGGTGGCGGATAATTGTGCCAGCATTTCGGCCGCATGGGCCGGATTTTCCGGTTTGCCCAAAATTTGGTTTTGATAAGCAACGGTGGTATCGGCAGTGAGAATCGGAAACTCGGGCGGTTCGGTATGGGCGGCCTGCCATTGCGCCACGGCAGCAGCGTTTTTCCCACGTGCCAGCCTTTGCACATAATCGGCGGCCTTTTCCTGCGGATACGGCGTTTCGTCGATCTCGGCCGGCAAACGCTCCACCGTATAGCCCAAATTTTCCAAAATTTCACGCCGGCGCGGGCTGCCGGAAGCAAGATAAATATGGTTCATAATTTGATAAACTTTATAGGGTTTCCAGACTGCTTCAATATAGGCCGTCTGAAAATTATTTGTATTCCTGCGCCAGATTAATGTAATTCACCGCCGATTGTTTTAAAAACGCTTTTTCTTCATGGGTCAGCGCGCGCGCCTGCTTGACAGGTGAACCGAGATACAGAAAACCGCTTTGCAAATGCTTACCCTGAGGCACCACGCTGCCTGCACCGGACCATAACTTCATCGTCAATCACCGCGTCATCCAACACAACCGCGCCCATACCTACCAACACGCGGTTGCCGATGTTACAGCCATGCAGAATCACTTTGTGGCCGATGGTCACGTCTTCACCGATGATTAAAGGCGAACCCTCCGGCTTTTGCGGATGCGTGCCGGTGACGTGCAACACGCTTCCGTCTTGAATATTGGTGCGCGTGCCGATACGGATATGGTTCACATCGCCGCGCATGGCCACCAGCGGCCAAACGTTGACCTCCTGGGCAAGACGGACTTGGCCGGTGACAACGGCGGTATCGTCGATAAAACACATCTCATGAATCTCGGGAGCGTGGTGTGTGTAAGGCCGAATCGGCATGGCACACTCTTTTTAATCAATATTGGAAACGGATTTATAACATAATCAATGCCATCTGAAAAAGCGGTTAATTTGTTCGGGCTGCCTTGTAATTGGGTCATTTATCCTAGGGCGTGTCCTTATCTCTCCTCCACAGCACATTTTCGAGCAAAAATGCGCGGATACCAGGCGGTCCTTAAAGAGAACGGTTTATTACACGCTGCGCCGGTAAAACCAGCCCGCGCGGCAAAGTTTGGAGCCCTTACGCGCATTTCCAACGCAGTAGGCGTGTTCCTATGCCGGGAAAATGCCGCATGATGAAATGGGAATACGTCTTAAGCAGCCCGAAGCCTGCGCGCTACCATTATCAGTTGCCTTCTTTTCCCCCAAAGGCCGTCTGAAAATCATCCACATTGGTTTCCAGACCACCCTATTATCGATAAACATTTGTTTCATATAATTAAAAAAACAAGATTCTGCAAAGGAAAAACCTATATCCAACCGCCTTTCCCAACTGCCTGGCTGCTGCCTGCCCGTGATTCAAACGCGATAGCCGGCGCGCAAAACAGCCGCCTGACCATCGCTGCCTGCCACGCTGGTGCGCTCGGTTCACTACCTGCCGCCATGCTCCCGCCCAAACAGCTGCGTACCGAAATAGAAGCCATACGCGCTGCGACCGATGCACCGTTTGACATCAACTTTTTTTACCCACTACCAGCCCGCATCCGATGCCGACAACATGCAGCAATGGCTTGTCACACTTGCACCCCGGTATCAATACCGATGACATTGTACACGGCGTCAGGCGGCAACCTTTCGGGGCGGCTCAGGCGGAAGTCATTGCCTAACTCAAGCCGCCGGTAGTCAGCTTTCATTTCGGTTTGCCCGAAGCAGATTTGCTTCAGCAGGTCAAACAAAGCGGAGCGAAAATTTTGGATTCCGCTACTACTGTTGGCGAAGCGCGTTGGCTGGCAGAACACGGCACCGATGCGGTAATTGCACAAGGCTTAGAAGCGGACGGTCACCGCTTGATGTTCCGCAGTAATGTGCATGAACAAATCAGCACCTTTGCGCTGCTGCCGCAAATCCGTGCGGTGGTAGATGTGCCGGTGGTTGCGGCAGGCGGCATTAGCAATGCGGCCGCCGCACGCGCGGCGAAAACATTGGGTGCAGACGGTATCCAAATCGGCACGGCTTTACTGCTGGCCAACGAAGCCTGCACCGGCGCCCTGCAAAGCCCGCGTGCGGAAACCACTGCTTTAACCAACCTGTTTTCCGGCGGGTTGGCACGCGGCATCATCAACCGCTTTATGCGTGAAAACGGCTATATTCACGCTGATGCACCGCTTTTCCCTCTGGCTCAAAGTGCATCCGCCCCATTGCGTGCCGCTGCTGAAAAACAATGTAGCGATGAGTTTTCACCATTGTGGGCAGGGCAAAATGCACCACTTGCACGCAGCGGCAGCACGGCAGAAATTATTGCGAAAATTGTAAGTGGGTTTATGGAATAGCTTCAAGGATTGATTGTTTTTAGATAACAAAGGCCGTCTGAAACTTCAATCATGTTTCAGACGGCCTGTCTTTTTTTATTCCAACCAAATCATCCAGCCAACAATTTTTTCCAACGCGCCGCTTGGAAACGCACTTGCTCCGGCGCGGTGCCGCCCAAGTGGTTGCGGGCGTTCAGGCTGCCTTCGGGCGTGAGTACGCCATAAACGTCTTCAGCCACCAAATCGGAAAAACCTTGCAACACCTCCAGCGGCAAGTCGCTTAAATCTACGCCTTGTTCATCGGCGTGACGCACGGCTCGGGCAACCACTTCATGCGAATCGCGGAACGGCATGCCTTTTTTCACCAAGTAATCGGCCAAATCGGTGGCCGTAGCAAAGCCTTGCATCACGGCGGAGCGCATGTTTTCCGGCTTCACAGTCACGCCGCGCATCATGTCGGCGTAAATGCGCAAGGTATCAATCAGCGTATCGGCCGTATCAAACAAAGGTTCTTTGTCTTCCTGATTGTCTTTATTATAGGCTAATGGCTGAGATTTCATCAGCATAATCAAACCCATAAGATGACCGATGACACGCCCTGACTTACCGCGTACCAGCTCGGGTACATCGGGGTTTTTCTTCTGCGGCATAATGCTTGAACCGGTACAGAAGCGGTCGGCGATGTCGATAAAGCCGAAACGCGGGCTCATCCACAAAATCAGCTCTTCACTCAAGCGGCTCAAATGAATCATCACTAATGAAGCGGCGGCGGTAAATTCAATGGCAAAATCGCGGTCGGACACGGCATCGAGCGAGTTTTGACAGATTTGCTCAAAACCCAACAATTCAGCAGTGACTTCGCGCTGAACCGGATAGGTGGTGCCGGCCAATGCCGCTGCACCCAACGGCATGCGGTTGACACGTTTGCGACAGTCGGCCATGCGCTCGAAATCGCGACCGAGCATTTCGACATAAGCCAGCATATGGTGGCCGAAACTTACCGGCTGGGCAACCTGCAAATGGGTAAAACCGGGCATCACCACTTCGGCATTGGCTTCGGCCAATTCGACCAAGGCCGTCTGAAGGTCTTGAATCAAGGTTTGGATGCCGGTAATTTGGTCGCGCAGCCATAAGCGGATGTCGGTAGCGACTTGGTCGTTGCGGCTGCGTCCGGTGTGCAGGCGTTTGCCGGCATTGCCGATTTTCTCGGTCAGGCGGCGTTCGATGTTCATGTGTACATCTTCCAAATCCAGCGACCATTCCATCTTGCCGGCTTCAATTTCTGCTATAATCTCGGCCATACCTTGTCGGATGGCGGATAAATTACCGGCACCCAATACACCGCTTTGATGCAGCATTTGCGCATGTGCCAAAGAGCCTTGAATATCCCACTCGGCCAGACGCTTATCAAAACCGATAGAACCGGTGTATTTTTTCACTAATTCAGATACCGGTTCGTTAAAACGGCCCGACCAGGTTTTATCATTACTCATTACACTGTTCCTCAGATATAAACAAAAAGTTAACCGCAAAAATCAGGTTGACATATAAAAAAACGAAACGGCTAAGAAGGTTGCACACATGTCTATTATACGTCAATTGTCTCTGAAAATATCCCAAACTTTCGCCGTGCCTGATTGGCGCAATTTGACTACGGTGATACGGCTGCTGATTATTGTGATTTCGTCACTGCTGTTGTTTCCTTTAATCAGCGAGTCAACGCTGGGTTACACCGAAGAAATCTACCGCCATCTGCTTTGGGTCGCACCTGTGCTTTTTCTGATTTTGCTGAAGGCTTTTTTCATCAACAGTTTCCTGCCTTCACTCCAACATTCCAAATATGCTTTTTTTATTTCTTATTTCATCAATTTAGCAATTTTCCTGTTTGTCGAATGGGTGATTCTGAACAACCTCAATGATCCTGACAGATTCATCCAGCATTTCTGCTTATTCAATATTTTCGTGCTCGGTTTTATGTTTACCGAAGCATCGCGCATCAACAGCCTGGCACCTTCTATCTCAGAAGCCCGCTTAAGCGCACTTACCGCCCGCATCCGGCCTCATTTTCTGTTTAACAGCCTAAACGCCGCCATCAGCCTGATTCGTTTGCGCCCGTATGATGCTGAAGTGTTGCTGGAAAATCTGGCCAACCTTTTCCGCGCCCAACTACGCGACGGCAGCCAAAGCAGTACGCTCGGGCAGGAAATCGAATGGGCGCAGGAATACATCGCCATCGAACAAATCCGCATGGGTCACTTGCGTGTGCAGGTGATGTGGCAGCACCAAGCGCCCGACGATGCGGAAACACCGCACCTTTTATTGCAGCCATTATTGGAAAATGCAGTATTTCACGGCGTGGAATCAACCCACCGTCCGGGTATAATTACCGTATTGACCAAACTGAATAAATCTTCGATTTATATCCGCATTGAAAACCCTTACACACCGCCGGACAGCGGTAAAAACCTCAAGCCGCATAAAGGTAATTCGATGGCCTTGCACAACTTGAAAGAACGCCTGACCTTGATGTACGACAACGATGCCAAAATCCAAAGCCGCGAGCTTGACGGCGTGTTCCGCGTTGACATCCGCCTGCCTTACCGCAAGAAAAATTCCGATGTAAACCGTTTGTTTGGCGGTTAAGCGCCGGATAATCAAAAGGCCGTCTGAAAACCTCATTCGATATTCTGCACCTGTTCACGCATTTGCTCGATTAACACTTTCAATTCCACCGAAGCCCGGGTACATTCGGCGGCAATGGCTTTGCTGCCTAAAGTGTTGGCTTCGCGGTTGAGTTCCTGCATCAGGAAATCCAAACGTTTGCCGACACTGCCTTTGCTCTCGGTCACAATGCGGCGTACTTCACCGACATGGGTGCGCAGGCGGCTGAATTCTTCATCGACATCGGATTTTTGAATAAACAGTGCAAATTCCTGTTGCAGGCGGTCATTGTCGATATTTGCAACAGCATCGGCCAAGCGCGTGCGGACTTTTTCCATGTGCGCATCTAGCAAACCCGGGAACAATTCGCTCAATGCATCGACAATGCCTTCCATTTTTTCCAAGCGGTCAAGCAGATGATCGGCCAGTTTCCTGCCTTCGCGTTTGCGGGCGGCGGCAAACTCTTTCAACGCCTGTTTTAACAAATCCTGCACCGCTTGTGCAAACGCTTCAAGATCTTCGCTTTGGCTGGCCAATACACCCGGAAATTTCAAAATATCGGCCACGGTCAGCTTGCCCAAACCGTCAAACTGATCGCGCCATTGTTCATTTAAACCAGCCAGTTGCACCACCAAATCCTGATTCACTTCCAAGCTTTGCGCACCTTGGACGATGTCTTGAATTTGAATACGGCATTCCAATTTACCGCGCACGGCTTCAGCGGCAATCTGTTCGCGCAACGCACCTTCCAAATGGCGCAAATCATCAGGCATGCGGAACTGCACGTCTAAATAACGGTGGTTAACCGCGCGGATTTCCAAATTAATGCGCTTGCTGCCGCATTCACCAGCGGCGTTGGCAAAGCCGGTCATACTGCGAATGGTCATGGTTTTACTCCGTTTCTACATTACGAGTGAAAATGGTTTCAATATACCATAGTGACCAAGCAGATGACAGGCTGAGACCTTTGCAAAACCCCAGAGTTCGGCCTATTGGACATTTGGGATGATTTTTCATCCCAAATCCTATTCCAGGCTACTAAAATATCTTCTGACAAATATAATCTCACCCCCTCTTCCCAAGCCCGGGGGCATCAGGTTTTCGTCTTTAATTCAGTGAATTTCCCCTCTATAGCTGTTTTACTAAATAACGGGCACAGA
>NZ_PXYY01000033.1 GCF_003013245.1 Neisseria iguanae | reverse complement strand
GTCCGCGTTTGCCTTTACGCCGACCGCCGAAACAACCTCCGTCCGGCCCGGTGGGGCCTCTGAAAACCCCGCCGGCTGCCTGCGCCAAATGACAGGCAGCCGCTTGGCGGGTTTTGCGGTAGGACAATATAGCCCAACCGGGCCGGATACCCAAAATATCAGCGGCTGCACGGGCGGTGACTTCCGGTATAAAAAACCGGAGGAGTTTTCTTTGGGCATTCTTTGTTAATTTATAATTGGTTATCTTTATTTTTGCAGTCTGACACGACTGGCAATCTACTTCAGCCCCAATTTTTTTACCGCTGCCGCTTCGCGTAAATAAGCTTTGGAATCAACATCGCCAATAGTGGCCAGTAATTCGGTGATGCCTAGGTTGGGTAGGAAATGCGCTTGTGTGGTGTAGCCGATAAAGTCCAGTCCGGTATTGGTGGTGGCTTGGATGATGTCGGTAAAATTGATGTGTGCGGTCAAGCCGTTCAAGCCAATGTAAAAAAGGGTCGTGAATAGTGTGGTGGCGGTAATGGCCGATGAGTGTACCGTTGTTGCGTTGCGGATGGTCATACTGCTGTGCCTCAAAGCTGTAATCAATCCAAATCATTGCGCCGTGCGATAATTTTTCCGTAAGCGTGCGGGTAAATGCATATTGTGCCGGATGTAATTCGCTGGTGTAGCCTTCGATGGCGGGAATATAGGCTTGAGCGGCTTGCATTAATGCTTCGGATAGCAAGGGGTTGGTGGTTTGCACAAATTGCCGGTTTTTCATGCAGACACCGACTTGGTGGAATATGCCTGCTTTATAGTGAACACGTTAGACGGGCATGGTATCAAGTACTTCATTGCCTAACAGTATGCTGTCAAAGGTGTCAGGTAAAGTTGGGAGATGGCCTACTTTTGCTGCCATGCCAATTTGAGGTTGAGGTGCCGGTCTAGCCAAGCGTGTTGGCGTTGGGCTAATTAGGCAGACAATTCAATGATGTAGTAGTATTTGATGCCGTCTGAAAGAAGTGTAGCCAAATCAGCAGCCAAGCGGCCTGTACCTGAGCCGAATTCATAAACATTGCCGGTGGTTTGCGGTAAAGGCGTGTTGAGTTGGCGGGTGAGTGTTTGAACAAATAAAAGGGAAACCGTTGGGGCGGTAATGAAATCGCATGGAAATGCCGATTTCGTGGCTGCCACCGGTGTGGCAGCCGGATTCTGGGTGGTAGAGTGCCAGTTCCATGAAGCAGGAGAACAGCAGCCAGTTGTCATGGGCGGTGATTTCCTATTTGGTGTGCCGGCATAATTGTCGGCTTGACTGGAGTGCTTCGTCAGAACGATGGGGAATATGTGGTTTCATGACTGTTAGATAATGTAAAAATTCAGAATTTTCCGCGACATTATAGCGTGAATGGATAAGTCTCGGAATAGAAGCATTGAATGCAATATATTGTGTTTGATTGATATGATAAACACAATATATTGTATTTTTTTATAGGTTTTAAACGTATGGGCAGCATTGAGGGAATGAGATTATGAGTATATATGATTGTATTTTAATGGCTTTTTTCTGTCATGTGGCGCTATTTTTGTACTTAGGTTGATTTGACCGAACCATAAAAATTTCTTATAGTGTAGGCTAGTGGGGCAGAGTGGGTAAAAGTGTCTGAATTGCCCAAATTTTTATCAAGCAGCGAGAGGGTGTAAGCGTGTTTGGCGGTTCTCATGAATTGAGCATAGACAGTAAAGGGCGGTTGGCCATTCCGGCTAAATTCCGTGACCTTTTGTCGCGCCGATATACGCTGTCGCTGGTTCTGACGTTGGATTCCCGCCAAAAGCTGCTGCTTTATCCTGAGGCGGAATGGGAGCGTGTTTCGACGCAATTGCTGGGGATGAAAGTGGCAGGCAATCCTGTTTTGCAGCGTTATCAGAATTTGTTGCTTCACAATGCGGAAACATTGGAGTGGGATGGCTCGGGTCGTATTTTGATTTCTGCCAATTTGCGCAAGCGTGTCGATTTCGACAAGGAAGTAACCTTAGTAGGCCGTGCCAACCGTTTGGAACTGTGGGGTCGCCAACATTGGGAAGAAGAGATGAATCAGGCTTTGGATATTAATCCTGACGAATTGGCCTTCCAATTGGGCCAAACGGATTTGAAATTGTGAGTAAAGCTGAAAATTATCAACATATTACTGTTTTGCTGCATGAAGCGGTGGATGGTTTGAATATCCGTGAAAACGGGATTTACGTCGACGGTACATTCGGTAGGGGAGGGCATTCCCGCCTGATTTTATCGAAGTTGAATGCGGCAGGGCGCTTGGTGGTGTTTGATAAAGATCCTCAAGCCATTGCGGCAGCCAACAAATTAGCCGAGCAAGATAAACGGGTCAGCGTGGTGCATGACGGCTTTGCGACTTTTCAGACAGCCTTAGATCAATTGGGCATTCAAAAAATTGATGGCGCTTTATTTGATTTAGGTGTTTCTTCTCCGCAAATCGATGAAGGAGGACGCGGTTTCAGTTTCCGTTTTGATGCGCCTTTGGATATGCGCATGGATCCCACCCGCGGGATGTCGGCGGCGGAATGGCTGGCAATCGCGGGCGAACAAGAATTACATGAGGTAATTAAAAATTATGGTGAAGAGCGGTTTAGTCGCCAGATTGCGTGTGCCATTGTTGCGGCACGCGAAGAGACGCCTATTGATACAACCTGCAAGCTGGCGCAGCTCGTGGCGCAAAACGTCCGTACTCGTGAGCGGGGACAAGACCCGGCAACGCGCACCTTCCAAGCAGTTCGCATTTTTATCAACCGTGAACTCGAAGAATTAGAAGAGGTATTGCCGCAAGTGGTAGGCCGTCTGAACAAAGGAGGTCGGTTGGCAGTGATTGCATTTCATTCGTTGGAAGACCGTATTGTGAAGCGGTTTATGAAAAAATATTCACAACATGCACCCTTGCCGCGTTGGGCGGTAGTGAAAGAGTCCGATTTGCCGCAACCGCCTTTGGATTTGGTAGGGAAGGCCATGAAACCGGGCGGGGCGGAAACATCAGCCAATCCGCGCGCCAGAAGTGCGGTGTTGCGGGTGGCGGAGCGCACGGCAGGTAACTTTACTGCTCCATAATCAATATATGGTTTGTCGGGCCGTCTGAAAGTCAGGCGGCCGGTTGAAGTGAAATGAATAAATTAAACGCACTATTATTGATCTTTGTTTTTGCCACCGGTTTGGCGGTAGTGACGGTGCAGAACCAGTCGCGTCTGTACTTTATCGCCTTGGATAAGGCGCAAAAGCAGCAAATCAAGCTGGATCAAGATTATGCCCGCTTGAAGCTGGAGCAGGCGCGTTTGGCCAATCACAAATTGATTAAAGTGGCTGCCGAAAAGCAGAATTTGCAGCCGCCTACTTCGCGAAATACTGTTATGGTGGAGCGACGTAATCAGTAATTGCCTGTATTTTAAAAATAAATATTTTCAGAGAAAACGTTCATGCGGCAAAGCCGCGCAGGTATTCATGACGAGAAGTTTACAATGTTAATTAAGAACGAATATAAACCGCAGATGATTCAAAAGCCGGTCAAAATCAAGAAACCTATCACCAGTGATGGGCGTATTTACTTGGTTTTGTGGCTGATTGCGTGTGCGTTTGCCATCTTGTTGGGCCGCGGTTTCTATTTGCAGACCACGCAGCACGAATTCTTGAAAACTCAAGGTGAGCAACGTTTTGTCCGCACCCTGAATCTGCCTGCTTCGCGCGGTATGATTACCGACCGCAACGGCGCAACCTTGGCCTTGAGTGCGCCGACCGAATCGTTGTATGCCATACCGTCAGGTATGGATGAAATGCCAAGTGCAAGCCAAATGGCGCAATTATCGGCCATTTTGGATATGCCGGTCGAGATCATTCGGGAGCGTTTAAACCGTAAAGACCGTGACTTTGTTTACTTGAAACGCCAGTTGAGCAAAGAAACGGCAGATACCATTACCGCTTTGGGTATTAAAGGTTTGGGTTTCCAAAAAGAATTGAAACGCCATTACCCGATGGGTAATTTGTTTGCACACGTTATCGGTTTTACCAACATTGACGGTAAAGGCCAAGAAGGCTTGGAATTGTCGCGTGAAGACAGCTTGCGCGGTGAGGCCGGTGCCAAAGTTGTACTGCGCGACAACAAAGGTAATATTGTTGACAGCTTGGATTCACCGCGCAACAGTGAACCGAAAAACGGTCATGATATGGTGTTGTCGCTGGATCAGCGAATTCAGACCTTGGCTTATGAAGAATTGAATAAGGCAGTCGATTACCATAAAGCCAAAGCCGGTACGGTCGTAGTATTGGATGCTCAAACCGGTGAAATTTTAGCCTTGACCAACAGTCCAGCTTACGATCCGAACAGCCCGGGCAAAGCCAACAGCGGGCAGCGCCGAAACAGAGCCGTGACCGATATGATTGAGCCGGGTTCGGCCATGAAGCCGTTTACCATTGCCAAAGCCTTGGATGCCGGTAAAGTGACGGCAAATGAAGTATTCAATACCATGCCGTATAAAATCGGTAATGCCTTGGTGCGCGATACCCATGTTTACCCGAAATTGGACGTGCGCGGTATCATGCAAAAATCTTCCAACGTCGGCACCAGTAAATTGTCGGCTATGTTTAAGCCGAAAGAAATGTATGATTTTTATCATGAATTGGGCGTAGGCGTACGCATGCATTCGGGTTTCCCGGGTGAAACAGCCGGTTTGCTGCGCAGCTGGCGCAAATGGCAGCAGATTGAGCAGGCGACTATGTCTTTCGGTTATGGTTTGCAATTGAGCCTGTTGCAGCTGGCGCGTGCGTATACCACATTGACCCACGACGGCGTTTTGCTGCCGGTAAGCTTTGAAAAGCAGGCTGTTGCCCCTAAAGGCAAGCGTGTCATCAAAGCCGAAACCGCGCGACAAGTACGTGAAATGATGGTGTCGGTGACTGAAAAAGGCGGTACGGGTACTGCCGGAGCGGTTGACGGTTTCGATGTCGGTGCCAAAACCGGTACGGCACGCAAATTGGTCGGTGGCCGCTATGTCGACAACAAACACGTTGCTACCTTTATCGGCTTTGCGCCGGCAAAAAATCCGCGCGTAATTGTGGCGGTGGCCGTCGATGAACCGACTAAAAACGGTTACTATGGCGGCGTGGTGGCAGGCCCGGTGTTTAAAGAAGTAATGGGCGGCAGCTTGAATATTTTGGGCGTATCGCCAACCAAACCGCTGAGCGCATTGAAGCCGAAAGAAAAAACATCCTCTTAAATTTTAAAGCAGTAAAGAGAATATTATGTTCAGTGAGTTAACGCCATTGGCTGAAATCGACTTACCTGCTCTGCTGTGTGAAAACGCAGCAGAGCGGTTGTTGCATTCAGACAGCCGCCAAATCAAAGCGGGCGATGTTTTCGTGGCCTGTCAAGGCGAATATACCGACGGCCGCAGTTATATTCCGGCGGCGATTGCCAATGGTGCGGCGTTTGTGTTTTGGGACAATGACGGCAGTTTCGCATGGAGTCCCGAATGGAACATTCCAAATCAAGGCATTAAAGATTTGAAACACCGCGCCGGTATATTGGCCGCTAAAATATACGGCAATGTTTCAGACGGCCTTAAAGTGTGGGGTGTGACCGGCACCAACGGCAAAACCTCCATTACCCAATGGCTGGCGCAAGCAGCTGATTTATTAGGTGAACCTTGTGCCATCATCGGTACGGTCGGCAACGGTTTTTGGGGTCGGCTGGAAGAAACCGGCCACACCACGCCTGATCCTGTTACTGTGCAAACTTTGCTGCATCGTTTCAAACAACAGGGTGCAACCGTGGCGGCGATGGAAATCTCCAGCCACGGCCTGGATCAGTTCCGCGTTAACGGCGTAATGTTTCAGACGGCCGTTTTTACCAACCTCACGCGTGATCATCTTGATTATCACGGGACGATGGAAGCCTACGGCGACATCAAAGCCCGCCTGTTTTACTGGCAGGGTTTGAAACACGCTGTCATTAATGCGGACGACGAATACGGTGCCGCCTTGGCAGGCCGTCTGAAACAGGACAGGCCTGAATTGGCGGTATACAGCTATGGTTTCCACCTTGAAGCCGATATCCGCATTGCCGATTTTCAAGCCTCTTCAGACGGTATGACTGTGGTGTTTGACACGCCGTGGGGCAAAGGCGAATGCAATAGCGGCCTGTTGGGTCGTTTTAACGCACAAAATCTCGCCTCATGTGTCGGTCTATTGTGTGCCAACGGTTATCTGTTGGAAAAAGTGCTGGACGTATTGGCTCAAATCCGTCCGGCTGCCGGCCGCATGGATTGTGTCATGAACAGTGGCAAACCTTTGGTGGTGGTCGATTACGCGCACACGCCTGATGCCTTGGAAAAAGCCTTGGCTACCTTGCAGGAAATCAAGCCGAAAGGCGCCGATTTGTGGTGTGTGTTCGGTTGCGGCGGCAATCGTGACCGCGGCAAGCGTCCGCTGATGGGTGCGGCTGCGGTGGCCGGTGCGGATAAAGTGGTGGTGACCAGCGACAATCCGCGCATGGAACACCCGCAAGACATCATCAACGATATTCTGCCTGTGGTGCGCCAGCCTGAAAAAGTGGAAGCCGACCGTAAAGCCGCAATCGAATATGCCGTTGCCCGCGCAGCCGCGAACGACATCATTTTAATCGCCGGAAAAGGCCATGAAACCTATCAAGATGTGCAGGGCGTGAAGCATCATTTTTCCGATTTTGAAATTGCCGAAGCCGCGTTGGCAAAACGGTGATTAAGAAAGCCTCCACCATGAAACACATGATAGGGCTGTGCATGGCCGCCGTCTCGGTATTAACTGCCTGCAGTGAGAAAGCGGCTGACAAACCGGTTGCGCAAGCAGAAAGCGGTCATGGAGTCTTCAAGTTCAACAAAACCAGCCACAGCACTTGGTGATGAATAACCGCACATATGCCAAAAAATACGCCAAAAAACATTCTGAGCAATGGGCGACGGCCTTGATGATGGAACAGGCTGTCTGAACAAGTAAAGAACATTCATGCCCCACACATTTCAACGCGCTTTTTTGATCGGCGCCGCCTTCTTTTTATTGTTTGGTTGCAGTAGCGGGAGATTGCCGAGTCCAAACGCCGAAATCGCCCATCTGCGCGCGCAAACTCCGCCGGCTGCCGGCAGTTTGATGAATCCGGTCAAAGGTCATGCGTTTAGCGATACATGGCAGGCTGCACGCAGCCACGGGCGCCGACATGAAGGTGTGGACATTTTCGCCAAGAAAAACACCAAAATCCGCAGCACCACCAACGGCGTGGTCACCAAAATCGGTAACAACAAACTCGGCGGCAAAGTCATCGGCATCCAAGGTCCCGGCGCATGGCATTATTACGCCCACTTGAATAAGTTTGCCAACATCAAGCTCAATCAGCGCGTGAAAGCAGGTCAGACCATCGGTTATGTCGGTAACACGGGCAATGCCAAAGGTACGCGGCCGCATTTGCATTACGGCGTTTATCTGCCAAGCGGTGCGATTAACCCTTATCCGTTGATTAATCAGAATAAGTAGGTATTTTAATAAAATAAAGAGAAGTGGGAAATGTCTAAAATTAAAACAAGTTTTAATGTGGTTGAAGAAAAATCAGCACGTTTGGCAGTATTAATTGATGCTGATAATGCTTCTGCGCGTAATGTAAAAGCGATTCTTGATGAAGTGGCTAAATTTGGTGAAGCAACTGTAAAGAGAATTTATGGTAACTTTGTTTCAGGAAATGGGCAATGGAAGCAAGTCATCAATGAGCATGCAATCAAACCAATGCAACAGTTTGCATTTACTACAGGAAAAAATGCAACTGATGGCTTTATGATTATTGACGCGATGGATCTGCTCTATACCAACCGATTCGATGGGTTTTGTATAGTATCTAGTGATAGTGACTTTACAGCTTTAGCTATTCGCCTAAAAGAACAGGGAACTTCTGTATATGGATTTGGTAAAAAGCAAACGCCTGCTGCTTTTCGTAATGCTTGTAGCCAATTTATTTATGTAGAAAATCTTTTGCCTGAAGGTGAAACAGGTTCCGTTCAGCAAAATACTTTTATTGAACCGATAAAAGCGATACAAAATAATACTGTGATTGAGCAGCCTGCTTCTGTTAATGAAGTTGAACTGATGGATTTACCAATCAATACAATTCAAAAGGTTTTTAATACATTTGATGAAGAATGGGTCAATATTAGTGCATTTGGTGCGACATGGAAAAGATTACAAGTGGACTTTGATCCTAGAAGTTACGGCTGTTCAAAATTCACAACATTGATAAAAAAATATCCTGATATTTTTGATTATGAAATGCGAAAGGACCCGGATAATGTTCAAGAGCATATGTATGTTAAATCAAAAATTTAATACGTAAAAATTATTTCGAACTAACATGAAACCTTTAGATTTACACTTCATCTGCCAAGCCTTAAACCTGCCTATGCCGTCTGAAAATCAGCTAGTACAACGCATTGTGACCGACAGCCGCGACATTCAAAGCGGCGATGTGTTTTTTGCCTTGGCGGGCGAACATTTCGATGCGCATGATTTTGTCGGTGATGTGTTGGAGTGCGGTGCGGCGGCAGCCGTGGTGTCGCGTGAAAATTGCGCTTGGCCGGAAGGCGTGTTGAAGGTGGAAGATACGTTGGCCGCTTTACAAACTTTGGCCAAAGCGTGGCGCGACAATGTGGATCCGTTCGTGTTCGGCGTAACCGGTTCGAGCGGCAAAACTACGGTGAAAGAAATGTTGGCCGGTGTGTTGCGCCGCCAATTCGGTGATGAAGCTGTGCTGGCAACCGCGGGCAATTTCAACAATCATATAGGTTTGCCACTTACTCTTTTGAAATTAAATGAAAATCACCGTTATGCTGTGATTGAAATGGGCATGAATCATTTCGATGAGTTGTCGATGCTGACCCAAATCGCCCGGCCGGATACCGCACTGGTGAACAATGCCTTGCGCGCGCACGTCGGCTGCGGTTTTGACGGTGTGGGCGACATTGCCAAAGCAAAAAGCGAGATTTACCAAGGCTTGGCTTCAGACGGCCTTGCGCTGGTTCCGTGTGAAGATGCCAATATCGATACCTTCAAGGCCGCCACAAACCATCTGAAAACGCAGACTTTTGGTGTGCAAAGCGGTGATGTTCATGCCGAAAATATTGTACTCAATCCTTTGTCATGCGAGTTCGACTTGGTGTGCGGTGGCGAACGGGCGGCGGTGGTGCTGCCGGTGCCGGGCAGACATAATGTCAGCAATGCCTGCGCGGCGGCAGCGTTGGCGCAAGCGGCAGGGTTGGGTCTGCAACAGATTTCAGACGGCTTGAAAAACTTCAGCAATATCAAAGGCCGTCTGCAAATCAAACCAGGCATGAAGGGCGCAACGATTATTGACGACACCTACAATGCCAATCCCGACAGCATGAAAGCCGCGATTGACGTATTGGCCGCCTTGCCGGTGCCGCGAGTGTTTGTTATGGGCGATATGGGTGAACTCGGTGAAGACGAAGCTGCCGTCATGCATGCCGAGGTTGGTGCGTATGCGCGTGACAAAGGTATTGAATTTGCCTACTTTGTCGGTGATGACAGCGTGGAAGCTGCGGAAACCTTCGGTGCAGACGGCTTATGGTTTGCCGCCAAAGACCCGCTCGTCCAAGTGATGCGCCACGATTTGCCGGAAAACGCGCATGTGTTGGTCAAAGGTTCGCGCTTTATGAAAATGGAAGAAGTGGTCGAAGCATTGGTGAATGCAGATACCGTTTGAAAACGATTTGAATGCTGTCTGAAAACGCGTTATCTGCTGGAAAAGGTCGGGTTGTTTACACTTTTATTATGCGGAACAGTTTTTGTTTGCCGAAGCGATTGTTTTGGTTTTTTGAATATTGTCAGGAGAACGGTACGCCTTTGCCGTGGCTGTCGGCATTCCTGACCACACGCAACCATCCCTAAAAAGGTCTTCGGGCAAAAAACAAAAAGTGTAAACAACGCGGGAATTTTCCACACGGTCATGTTTCAGACGGCCTGTACCCACTATCTAACCTTGCAGGATAGCGGTGTTGCCCTGCTGAATAAAAAGTAAAAAAAGGAAGTTTGAATGTTTTTATGGCTTGCCCATTTCAGTAATTGGTTTTCTGTGCTGAATGTTTTCCAATACACTACATTCCGTGCGGTAATGGCGGCATTGACCGCGCTGGTGTTTTCGCTGCTGCTCGGTCCTTGGACGATCCGCAAGCTGACGGCTTTGAAAGTCGGTCAAGCCGTGCGTACCGACGGGCCGCAAACGCACCTGGTGAAAAACGGCACACCGACCATGGGCGGCTCGCTGATTTTGACCGCCATTGCCGTGTCGACGCTGTTGTGGGGCAATTGGGGCAATCCGTATATCTGGATTTTGCTGGCGGTATTGCTGTCGACCGGCGCGCTGGGTTTCTACGACGACTGGCGCAAAGTGGTTTATAAAGACCCAAACGGCGTGTCGGCAAAATTCAAAATGGTGTGGCAGTCGACCGTGGCTTTGTTGGCAGGTATTTTCCTGTTTTACGCAGCAGAGCTGCCTTCCAGTACGGCGTTTATCGTGCCGTTTTTCAAACAGATTGCTTATCCTTTGGGCGGCGTCGGTTTTGTGGTGCTGACTTATCTGGTTATTGTCGGTACATCTAATGCGGTGAACTTAACCGACGGTTTGGACGGTTTGGCCGCATTTCCAGTGGTGTTGGTAGCCGGCGGTTTGGCCATTTTCGCCTATGCCAGCGGCCATACCGAATTTGCACGTTATCTGCAATTGCCTTATGTGGCCGGGGCGAATGAAGTGGTGATATTCTGTGCCGCGATGTGCGGGGCATGTTTGGGCTTCTTGTGGTTTAACGCATATCCTGCACAAGTGTTTATGGGCGACGTGGGTGCATTGGCTTTGGGTGCGGCCTTGGGTACGGTGGCGGTGATTGTGCGTCAGGAAATCGTGTTGTTCATCATGGGCGGTTTGTTTGTGGTTGAAGCGATTTCGGTGATGCTGCAGGTTGGCTGGTACAAACGGACCAAAAAACGCATTTTCCTGATGGCGCCGATTCACCATCATTACGAACAAAAAGGCTGGAAAGAAACGCAAGTGGTGGTGCGCTTTTGGATTATCACCATTGTGTTGGTACTGATTGGTTTGAGCACTTTGAAAATCCGTTAAGACTGTCTGAAAAACTGTAATATTCAAATTGGAGGGTGAACCATGTTTGCCAATGTCAAAATAGCGGCGGCCATATTGTCTTTGTTGCTGGGCGGCTGCCTGACTTTGTCGGGCAATTACGAATTAAAAGCTTTTGATCACAACGGCAATCCTGCTTTGACCAATATCCGTTCGGTTGCTCAAGGACGCAGTATTTATACGGTACGTAATGCGATGTGTGCGGCATTGCCCCAAGGAGCGACCATCCGCATTTATCATCTGGATACGGGCAAAGAGTTGGCAGGGGAAAGCCCTTACCGTTGCCGTCACAGCAAAAAGGCCGTTTGAACATAACCGTAATGTACGGTTTGTTCGGCGGCGAAACACCGATTTGATAGAGTTGGAGCCTTAATACGTCGAATTACGTAAAATTCACGCTGAAATGTTGGGTTAATGCCCGCAGCCGCCTGTTCAAAATTCTGAGCGGCCCGCTTGACGGGCTGCCTTCGTAACGAACAAGCGTAGCCGACTCCGAACGGCGCCGGCGGCACATGCCGTTTGCCGTAAAAGCCAAGTGTGCGACGAATGGGTGACCTATTCGCCCAAGCCTTGAGCAGATTGGCAACTGGTAAAAAGCCGGCGGAATCTTTGCTTTTGCAAAGCTACGCCATGGCCGGCTGGATAAGCAATTAAGATGAAGACAGTGGCGCGCCTATGCCGCTTGGTGCCGGCAGCCCGGAAGACAGGCTGGCGGCTTTGCAGGAAATGCTGCCACGTTATGATGTAAAAGGATTTTTTTCAGACGGCCTGAATCCCCCTGTATATCTACAACATAACCTATTGAATCGAACACAAAATGAATTGGCAAAATAAAAAAGTATTGGTCGCAGGTTTAGGCGGCTCGGGCATTTCAATGATTGCATTTTTGCGCCAAGCCGGTGCTGAGGTGGCTGCTTACGATGCGGCGCTCAAATTCGAGCGTGTTTCGCAAATCGGTAACATGTTTGAAGGCTTAAAGTTTTACACAGGCCGTCTGAAAGATGCGTTGGCGGAAGGTTTCGATGCGCTGGCCATCAGCCCGGGCATCAGCGAGCGTCAGCCGGATATTGCCGAATTCAAAGCTAACGGCGGCAGCGTGTTGGGTGATATTGAAATTTTGGCCGGCGTGTTGAACGTGCGCGGTGACAAAGTGATTGCCATTACCGGAAGCAACGGCAAAACCACCGTCACCAGCTTGGTCGGCTATCTGTGTATCAAATGCGGATTGGATACCGTGATTGCGGGCAACATCGGCACGCCGGTTTTGGAAGCCGAGTTGCAGCGAGAAGGCAAAAAAGCCGATGTGTGGGTGTTGGAATTGTCCAGCTTCCAATTGGAAAACACCGAAAGCCTGCGCCCGACGGCAGCGGCGGTATTGAATATTTCCGAAGACCATCTTGACCGCTATGACGATTTGCTCGATTACGCCCATACCAAAGACAAGATTTTCCGTGGTGAAGGCGTGCAGGTATTGAATGCGGATGACGTGTTCTGCCAAGCCATGAAACGTACCGGGCGGGCGGTCAAATGGTTTTCGATTGGACAAGCCGCCGATTATTGGCTGGAGCGTGAAACCGGCCGTCTGAAACACGGCAATGATGATTTGCTGGTGACAGCTGATATTCCGCTGCAAGGCCTGCACAATGCGGCCAACGTGCTGGCGGCGATTGCTTTGTGCGAAGCCATCGGTTTGCCGCGTGAAGCATTACGGGAACACGTCAAAACTTTCCAAGGTCTGCCGCATCGGGTGGAAAAAATCGGTGGAAAAAACGGCGTGGTATTTATTGACGACAGCAAAGGCACCAATGTCGGCGCCACCGCTGCTGCGATTGCCGGTTTGCAAAATCCGCTTTGGGTGATTTTGGGTGGCGTGGGCAAAGGGCAGGATTTTTCACCGCTCAAAAACGTGTTGGCCGGCAAAGCCAAAGGTGTGTTGCTGATTGGTGAAGCTGCGCCGCTGATCCGCCGGGATTTGACAGATTGCGGCGTAGGGATGACGGATTGCGCCACGCTGGAACAAGCGGTTCAGACGGCCTATGCCCAAGCGGAAGCGGGCGATGCGGTATTGCTGAGTCCGGCGTGTGCCAGCTTTGACATGTTCGCAGGCTATGCGCATCGGGCGGAAGTGTTTATTGAGGCGTTTAAGGCTTTGTAGGCCCTCTGAAAAAGCGGCCCGACGGGTAATCCCGGACATAAATTATCATCTTTAAAGAACGCAATCCCTGTTCAGACGGCCTGAATGAGTCAGGCCGTCTGAACACTTTATTCAAGCTGTAATGACTGTTTTTTATCATGAATCTATCTAAAATTCTCGACCGCCAGATTGTGCGCAGCGGTCAAAAAATTGATGTTTCGTTGCTGTGGACGACTATCCTGATGACGGCATTCAGCCTGCTGATGATTTATTCGGCATCGATTGCGTATGCGGCGGATGAAGGCGGCGATCAGTATTCATTTCTGTATAAGCAGGCTGGGTTTATCGGCTTAAGCATGATTGTGTGTGTGCCGATTTCTTTTTTCAAAATGAATTTTTGGAAAAAAATCATGCCGTGGTATTTTGCCTTGTGCGGAATTTTGTTGGTTGTCGTGTTGGGCGTAGGCCGTGAAATCAATGGGGCGACACGTTGGCTTCATATCGGCCCCATCAATTTGCAGCCGACGGAAATGTTCAAATTGGCGGCGGTGTTGTATTTGGCCAGCTTGTTCACGCGTAAGGCGGAAGTCTTGCAAAGCGTGAAAAAAATCATCAAGCCGGGTTCGCTGTTGGTGGTTGGGTTGATCTTAATTCTGGCGCAGCCCGATTTCGGCTCGTTTGTGGTGATTATTGTGATTATTATGGGCATGCTGTTTTTGGCTGGTTTCCCGTGGAAATATTTTGCCATGATGGTGCTGATGGTGCTGATCGGTATGGGCGGGCTGATTCTGGCCGCACCTTACCGTATGGCGCGTATGGCGGGCTTTTTGAATCCTTGGGAAGACCCGTTGGGCAAAGGCTACCAGCTTACCCATTCCCTGATGGCGATTGCGCGTGGAGAATGGTTCGGTGTAGGCTTGGGGGCAAGCTTGGAAAAACGCTTTTACCTGCCCGAAGCGCACACCGACTTTATTTTTGCCGTGATTGGTGAAGAATTCGGCTTTTTGGGTATGTGTGTGCTGGTGTTCTGTTACGGCTGGCTGGTGGTACGGGCATTTTCCATCGGTAAGCAGGCATGTGATTTGGATTTGATTTTCAGCGCGTATGTGGCCAACGGCATCGGTATTTGGATCGGGATTCAGAGTTTCTTCAATATCGGTGTAAACATCGGTATTTTACCAACCAAGGGCTTGCCCCTGCCGTTGATGTCTTACGGTGGTTCGGCGGTGCTGGTTATGTTAGTTTGTATGACGCTGTTGTTACGGATTGATTATGAAAACCGTCAAAAAATGCGCGGTTATCAGATAGAAGGATAGATTGGATGGGCGGCAAGACATTTATGTTGATGGCCGGCGGTACCGGCGGCCATATTTTTCCCGCATTGGCCGTGGCAGATTCATTACGTGCGCGCGGCCATCATGTGATTTGGCTGGGAAGCGAAGGTGCGATGGAAACGCGTATCGTGCCGCAATACGATATTTTGTTGGAAACTTTGGCGATTAAAGGCGTGCGTGGTAATGGTTTGAAACGCAAACTGATGCTGCCGTTTACGCTGTTTAAAACCATCCGCGCGGCACAACGCATCATCAAAAAACACCGTGTGGCCTGCGTGATTGGCTTCGGTGGTTTTGTGACGTTTCCGGGCGGCGTGGCGGCAAAGTTGTGCGGTGTGCCGATTGTGGTTCACGAGCAAAATGCGGTGGCCGGTCTGTCCAACCGTCAGTTGTCGTGCTGGGCGAAACGCGTGCTGTATGCGTTCCCCAAAGCGTTTGAATACGAAAACGGCTTGGTCGGCAACCCTGTGCGCGCCGACATTGCCAACTTACCGGCCCCTGCCGAACGCTTTGCCGGAAGGGCAGGCCGTCTGAAAGTCCTGGTGGTGGGGGGGAGCTTGGGTGCGGATATTCTCAATCAAACCCTGCCCCAAACTTTGGCCTTGCTGCCCGAAAACGAACGTCCGCAAGTGTATCACCAGTCCGGCCGCAATAAGCTGGGCAGCCTGCAAGCAGGTTATGATGCCTTGGGCGTGGAAGCAGAATGCGTGGAATTTATTACCGATATGGTTTCAGCCTATCGTGATGCCGATTTGGTGATTTGCCGCGCCGGTGCGTTGACCATTGCCGAATTGACGGCTGCCGGCCTCGGCGCGTTATTGGTGCCGTATCCGTATGCGGTGGATGATCACCAAACCGCCAATGCCCGTTTTATGGTGCGCGCCCAAGCCGGGCTTTTGCTACCGCAACCGGAACTGACACCGGAAAAACTGGCCGGAATATTGAATGGTTTAACGCGCGAACAATGTTTGCAATGGGCAGAACAAGCCCGCACCTTAGCCTTGCCGCACAGCGCGGATGATGTGGCGCAAGCAGCGATTGAAGCGGTGGTTTAAGCAGTTTTAGCAGGCCGTCTGAAAGCGTACCGGCGTTTTCAGACGGCCTGACAGCTATGTTAATCATCCTTTACAATAAAACAATGGCGCATAACGCGGCAGCCCTTTAAAATAATGCTCTTATGCAAAATTTGACTTCGGGACAGAAATCATGATGAAAAATCGAGTAACCAATATTCACTTTGTCGGCATCGGCGGTGTCGGAATGAGCGGCATTGCTGAAGTTTTGCACAATTTGGGTTTCAAGGTTTCCGGTTCTGATCAGTCAAAAAACGCCACCACCGAGCATTTGGCCGGTTTGGGTATTCAAGTGTATCCCGGCCATACTGCCGAACACGTCAGTGGTGCCGATGTAGTGGTGACATCAACCGCTGTGAAAGCCGATAATCCTGAAGTGGTGGCGGCTAATCGGCAACACATTCCTGTGATTCCGCGCGCGTTGATGCTGGCGGAATTGATGCGTTTTCGCGACGGCATCGCCATTGCCGGTACGCACGGCAAAACCACCACCACCAGCCTGACTGCTTCGATTTTAGCGGCTGCCGGTTTGGATCCGACTTTCGTTATTGGCGGCAAACTCACCGCCGCCGGTTCGAATGCGCGTTTGGGACAGGGTGAATACATCGTGGCGGAGGCCGATGAATCGGATGCGTCTTTCCTGCATTTGACGCCGATTATGTCGGTGGTGACCAACATCGATGAAGACCATATGGATACATACGGTCACAGCGTCGAAAAGCTGCATCAGGCATTCATCGATTTTATCCACCGAATGCCGTTTTACGGTAAAGCGTTTTTGTGTACCGACAGCGAATACGTACGGGCGATTGTGCCGAAAGTCAGCAAACCGTTTGTCACTTACGGCTTGGACGATACCGCCGATATTTATGCCACTGATGTCGAAAACGTCGGTGCGCAAATGAAATTTACCGTGCATGTGAACATGAAAGGTTACGAACAAGAGCCGTTTGAAGTAATACTGAATATACCGGGCCGTCATAACGTTTTGAATGCTTTGGCGGCAATCGGTGTAGCTTTGGAAGTAGGTGCTTCGGTGGAGGCCGTCAAACAAGGTTTGCTCAGCTTTGCCGGCGTAGGCCGCCGCTTTCAAAAATACGGCGAAGTTGCCCTGCCTAAAGGTGGAACAGCCCTGCTGGTTGACGACTACGGTCATCATCCGGTGGAAATGGCCGCGACCGTAGCCGCCGCCCGTGGGGCATATCCTGACAGACGTTTGGTATTGGCGTTCCAACCGCACCGCTACACCCGCACCCGCGATTTGTTTGAAGATTTTACCAAAGTATTGAATACCGTCGATGCACTGGTATTGACCGAAGTGTATGCCGCCGGTGAAGAACCGATTGCAGCAGCCGATTCGCGTGCTTTGGCGCGAGCCATACGCGTATTGGGCAAATTGGAGCCGATTTACTGCGAAAACGTGACCGAGTTGCCTGAAATGTTGCTGAATGTGTTGCAAGACGGCGATATGGTGCTGACCATGGGTGCCGGCAGCATCAATAAAGTGCCGCAAGCCATGGTGGATGCGGCAAAACAATAATAATCGGAAAGCCGTCTGAAAAGAACAGCCGGCTGGAAAAAGTAGAAAGACAAGCAGTATGCAGAATTTTGGCAAGGTGGCCGTGTTGATGGGTGGTTTTTCAACCGAACGCGATATTTCATTAGACAGCGGCGCAGCCATTTTGGCGGCGTTGCAAAGCAAAGGTATCGACGCGCACGCGTTCGACCCGAAAGAAACACCATTGGGCGAATTGAAAATCCAAGGTTTTCAGACGGCCTTCAATATTTTACACGGCACCTACGGTGAAGACGGCGCGATTCAAGGTGCGTTGGAATTAATGAACGTGCCTTATACCGGCAGCGGTGTGGCCGCTTCGGCTATTGGTATGGATAAATACCGTTGTAAGTTGATTTGGCAGGCCTTGGGCTTGCCTGTGCCGGAATTTGCCGTATTGCGTGACGACAGCGATTTTGAAGACGTAGAAAAAAATTTAGGCTTGCCGTTATTTGTCAAACCGGCGGCAGAAGGCAGCAGCGTTGGCGTGGTGAAAGTCAAAGAAGCAGGCCGTCTGAAAGCCGTTTACGAAGAATTGAAGCATTTGCAGGGCGAGATTATTGCCGAACGTTTTATTGGTGGTGGCGAGTATTCCTGTCCGGTATTGGGCAATCGTGGTTTGCCGAGCATCCGTATCATTCCGCAAACCGAATTTTACGACTGGGAAGCCAAATACCGGCGTGACGATACCGTTTACCAATGCCCGTCTGATTTGGGCGAAAGTGACGAAACCTTAATGCGTGAATTGGCGGTGCGCGGTGCACAAGCGATCGGTGCGGAAGGCTGCGTGCGTGTGGACTTTTTGAAAGATACCGACGGTAAACTGTATCTTTTGGAAATCAACACGCTGCCCGGCATGACCGGCCACAGTTTAGTTCCGAAGTCCGCCGCACAAGCCGGCTTGGATTTTGCCGATTTATGTCTTGAAATTTTGAAAACTGCTCATGTGGGATGATACCGGCGCCTTGGGGCGGTTAACAAGATGGTTGTCCCTGCTGGTGGTGCTGTTGCTCATCGGGGCAGGGGTGGCATGGGTATATCATTCGGATCACTTCCCCATCAAAAAGGTTGCTATTGAAGGCAAGCTGGTTCATCTGGATGGGAAAGTGCTGCAAACCATTGCGCAAAAACACCTTAGCGGTAATATTTTCCGCGCCGACATGAATGCCGCGCAGGAAGCTTTCCAAAAGTTACCGTGGGTGGATTCGGCTTTGGTACGCCGCCGTCTGCCGGATGCGGTCGAAATCCATTTAACTGAACGGATTGCGGTCGCCCAATGGAAAAAATCGGACTTGGTCGACAGCAAAGGTAATATTTTCCAAGCCACACTTGATCAAGATTTACCGGTTTTTGAAGGTCAGCCCGGCACCGGAAAAGACATGGTCAGACATTACAACGAATTTGCCGGCATCCTTGGTGCGCGCGATTTGAAAATGAGAGAGCTGATTTATACACCGCGTTCGGCGTGGTATATCGTGTTGGACAACGGCATTACCGTGCGTTTGGGGCGCGAGCATGAAATCAAACGTCTGCAACTCTTTGCCGAAATTTGGCCGAGTCTGCTGCAAAAACACCGCAACCGCCTGTCGTATGTCGATATGCGTTACAAAGACGGTTTCTCGGTGCGGTACAACCAACCTTTGGACGAGCCGTCTGAATGATTTAGGCTCAGTAAAAAATACAACATTAGCGAAATGAATGGGAATTTATGGAACAAGGCAAATACATCAGTGCATTGGACATCGGCACGTCAAAAGTGATTGCACTTATCGGGGAAGTGCAGGAAGATAATGAAATCCATATTGTCGGCTTGGGTCAGGCACCGTCGCGCGGTTTGAAAGCCGGTATGGTGACAAACATCGATGCGACTGCACAAGCCATCAAACAGGCGGTCAATGAAGCCGAGTTAATGGCGGATACCAAAATTTCCCATGTCACGACAGGCATCGCCGGCAACCATATCCGCAGCCTGAATTCGCAAGGTGTGGTCAAAATCAAAGACGGTGAAGTGATGCAGGCCGACATCGACCGTGCCATTGAAACTGCCAAAGCCATCAATATTCCACCCGACCACAACATTTTACATACCGTGGTGCAAGAATACATTATCGATAACCAACCAGGCGTGAAAGAGCCGATCGGCATGAGCGGCGTGCGTTTGGATACACGCGTGCACATCATTACCGGCGCCAATACCGCGCTGCAAAACATCCAAAAATGCATTCAGCGTTGCGATTTGCAGATGGATCAAATCATGCTGCAACCCTTGGCCAGCGGCCAGGCCGTGTTGACCGAAGATGAAAAAGACCTGGGGGTGTGCGTCATCGACATCGGCGGCGGTACCACCGACATTGCGGTTTACACCAACGGCGCGATTCGTCATACCGCCGTAATCCCAGTGGCCGGTGACTTGATTACCAAAGATTTGGCACAAGCGTTACGCACGCCGCACAGCGCCGCCGAATACATCAAAATCCATTACGGCGTAGCGATTCCGACCATGGACGATTTGGATGAAATGGTTGAAGTACCGAGCGTGGGCGACCGCTTGCCGCGTCAAATTTCACGCCGTGTGTTGGCCAGCGTCATCGGTCCGCGTGTTGAAGAAATTTTGGAATTGACCTTGAACGAACTGCGCCGCTCAGGCTTCCCTGAAGAAGTGTTAACTTCGGGCATCGTCCTGACAGGCGGCGCATCTATGTTGACGGGTATTGTCGAATTGGCGGAAGAAATCTTCAATCTGCCGGCGCGTATCGGTGTGCCGCAGGAAATGGGCGGCGTATCCGAACGTATCCGTAATCCACGTTATGCTACTGCCATCGGCCTGCTGCAAGCGGCACGCGGCGAAGAAGACGGCAGCCCGGTAACCGGTGCGGTACAAGTCGGCGGTGAGCGCGGCGGAAAACTCAGCTTATGGGCACGCTTCCAAAAATTCTTAAAAGATAATTTTTAATCCGTTAAAATGAGCGAACCGTTTGACAGATGTTCAGACGGCCTATTTATCGGTATCATTCATCAGGCCGTCTGAAAGCAAACTGTATGTTTTTTGTTTAAAAAATGCAGCTGAAATCCGGCTGTGGTGGCTGAGTGTCAGAAGTATTTTGCAAGTGGTCGGATACTTCTTATATAATATACAGTAACAATTTATTTTTAACCGTCCTCACAGCAGGGCGCGGAGGAGTATTTGAATGGAATTTATTTACGACGTAGCGGAATCAGCCGCAAGCCCTGCGGTCATTAAAGTTATCGGTTTGGGCGGTGGCGGCTGCAATGCCATCAACAACATGATTGAAAACATCATTCAAGGTGTGGAATTTATCAGTGCCAATACCGATGCCCAGTCATTGGGTAAAAACAACGCGGCCAAACGCATTCAGTTGGGTACCAACCTGACCCGCGGTTTGGGTGCGGGAGCCAATCCTGAAATCGGTCGAGCAGCCGCTCAAGAAGAGCGTGAAGCAATTGAAGATGCCATTCGTGGCGCGAATATGTTGTTCATCACCACCGGCATGGGTGGCGGTACCGGTACCGGAGCGGCGCCCGTTGTGGCAGAAATCGCAAAAGAAATGGGTATCCTGACCGTAGCTGTTGTGACCCGTCCGAGCAATTTTGAAGGCAACAAACGCGGCCATATCGCACAAAACGGCTTGGAGCAGCTGAAAGGCCAAGTGGATTCGCTGATTGTGATTCCTAATGACAAATTGTTTACCGTATTGGGTGAAGATGCCACCATGCGTGAAGCATTCCGCGCGGCAGACGATGTATTGCGCAATGCCGTGGCTGGTATTTCTGAAGTGGTCACTAATCCGGGTTTCATCAACGTTGACTTTGCCGACGTGAAAAATGTGATGAGCATCAAAGGTATGGCCATGATGGGTTCCGGTTTTGCCCAAGGCATCGACCGTGCGCGTTTGGCGACTGAACAAGCGATTTCAAGCCCGTTGCTGGATGGCGTGACCTTGGATGGCGCACGTGGCGTATTGGTGAATGTAACGACTGCACCGGGTTGTCTGAAAATGTCGGAATACGGTGAAATCATGAAAGTCGTCAACAGCAATGCCCATGCTGATGCCGAATGTAAATTCGGTACGGCTGAAGATGAGAACATGAGCGAAGATGCGATTCGTGTCACCATCATCGCCACCGGTTTGCAAGAACACGGCTATCAGGCCGTTCCGGTACGCACTTCTTCACGTGTACAGCAAACATTAGGCGGTCGAGAGCGTGAAGAATACGCTCCCCAACAATCACACAACATTGACGGCTTGGTACGCTCAGGTCGCGGTACGCGCGGTATGAATCTGACTGCTGCCGATTTTGGTAATCAATCGGTTTTAGATGATTTTGAAATTCCGGCTATTTTGCGCCGTCAAAATTCTTCTGATAATTGATTGGATAAATTATCAAAAGCCTGCTTTTTGATCCTCCCTTCAAAAAATCGGCTGTTTGATTCAAGGATTGAGTTCGATATTGTGTCGGGCTTAATCCTTTTCATCTTACTTGAATTCATTCCGTATTGTCATACTCAATATATCGATGAACAGCATGAGACCCTTCCTAACTGATAAAAGGTTACCATGATTACCAAATAACCCAACCTTTTCCCAAACCCCTAAAATCCCCTAAATTCCTTTGAAACCGGATTTTAGAGGATTCTCCCCATGGGCCGCTTTTTCAAACAAACCGCCGAAGCTGTGATTGCCAAGCATACCGGCCACTTTCCATTGCTTAAAGCCCACATCATTACCGGTTTTCGGCAACCGTTATCCCGAACAGCAAAAAGCCGTTATGCCCGTCACAACGGCAGCCGTCCCCCTTGTTCATGACTGTCCGTGTCCAACGCCGTTTTACCCGGCCGATGGCACAGCCTATCCGACCCCGGACACAGCACCGTTACCCGTAGGCTTTTAACGCTGCCGCGGTTTTGACGAACCCGGCATGCCCGACCACAGCACACTCTGCCGCTACCGTAACCGGCTGGCGCAAAACAATACCCTTTCCGAACTGTTGGATTCGATTAACCGCCAACTGGCCGGAAAAAGGCTTAAAAATCCAAAGTACCAAAGCTGCCGTTATTATCCAAACCGCCGACCGACGATAAGCAGTGACGAGGGATTGAAACCGATGAGGACGGTGTTGTTTCAGAAAACACACCCGGTAAAGATAAGATGCCCGCCGGGTAAAGAAAGATGGTAAGTTCTCCTTCGGCTGCAAACAACACACCCGTACCGACGATAAAGGTTATCTCGAAAAGCGGCACATCAGTCCTGCAGACGGACACGGGTGCAACCACTTCGAACTGCGGTTTAGCGATATTGCCCGAGGTGTCAGGGTTAATGCCGACAAAGGATATGACGGCAAAGCCAACCGAACGTTACTGCAACATAAAGGGCTTTCAGACGGCATGATACGTAAAACGTACAGAGGCCGTCCGTTAACCGAAGAAGATAAGGGAAGAAATAAGCGTTGCCGAAAACGCGTTATGTCATGGAACAGCGTTTCGGGACGCTGCGCCGTACATTCCGATACAACCGTGCTTCTTATTTCGGGCTGCTATAGTCAAAGAAAAACAGACATGACACACCAACCTTTATGACGGCATACGCAAAAGACCATCGGCAAATGGTACTTGGCAAGCCCGAATCAGGAATGGGCGATTAGGCAATAGCCAGTGAATACAACATCGGCAAAACCACCATTCAAAACCGGAGCAAAAAACCGTCACGGCTCGCAAAGGGAAGACACGGCTTTACAACGCCAAGACGCAGAACAATACCCCGACGATTACCAACGGGAAAGAGCGGTTCGCTTTAACTGCACCCAACGGGCG
>NZ_PXYY01000032.1 GCF_003013245.1 Neisseria iguanae | reverse complement strand
ATTGCCACATTACTGATGACCTCTGGCGTGGCTGCTGTCGCAGCCCAGCCGGCTGCAGCGAAAAACCCACTAAGCGTACACGTTCTTAACCTGCAAACCGGTCAGCCAACGGCAGGAATTGAGGTTGAACTGGAACAAAAACAGCGGGATAACTGGGTGAAACTGGCATCAGGCGTCACCGATAATAATGGTCGCATCAGAGCACTTTTCCCGCAGAAAAAAACAGCCAGCGCAGGCAACTATCGCGTTGTGTTTAAAACCGGTGATTTCTATAAAAAGACTAATCAGAAAACCTTCTTCCCGGAAATCCCAGTTGAGTTCAACATGGAAGCAAGCGGTGAACACTACCATATCCCGTTACTGCTGAGCCCGTTTGGTTACTCAACCTATCGCGGCAACTAATCCTGATTCGGCATTCAGGTGCCGGATTTTCTCCCTAAATAGTTAATAAAGGAAACATTGATGAAAATTTCATATGCTTTGATTGCCACATTACTGATGACCTCTGGCGTGGCTGCTGTCGCAGCCCAGCCGGCTGCAGCGAAAAACCCACTAAGCGTACACGTTCTTAACCTGCAAACCGGTCAGCCAACGGCAGGAATTGAGGTTGAACTGGAACAAAAACAGCGGGATAACTGGGTGAAACTGGCATCAGGCGTCACCGATAATAATGGTCGCATCAGAGCACTTTTCCCGCAGAAAAAAACAGCCAGCGCAGGCAACTATCGCGTTGTGTTTAAAACCGGTGATTTCTATAAAAAGACTAATCAGAAAACCTTCTTCCCGGAAATCCCAGTTGAGTTCAACATGGAAGCAAGCGGTGAACACTACCATATCCCGTTACTGCTGAGCCCGTTTGGTTACTCAACCTATCGCGGCAACTGATCCTGATTCGGCATTCAGGTGCCGGATTTTCCCTATCCCGCTGCTGCTGTTTGGCAGCAGAGTTGGCAGTGTACACGATTTTCCGCTCCACGGTATCGGTATGTTTACAGTTTGCCCCGGATAGCGGCAGCTACGGCTTCTGCATCTTTTTTACGCTGGGTGGAAATAGTATAGCAGACATTTTTATGCTTCAGATTGTAAAAATTGCGCATGCTTTCCCCCTGGCTGCCGGTATCATGGAAACCCATTTTCGCACCTGGTCCGAATGCCTTCCTTTCGCAGTTTTTACCGGCTTGGTAGTAAACCACCAATGCACTGCAATACTGCGCACCGTCGCAGTTGCGGTTGCTGGCATAGGGTACGCCGTTTGAAATTCGGGCGTTGGGACCGGTATCGCGGTAGAGCCGCATTTTTTTTGGCTACCGGCCCGACCGCGCGGTCTATGTTTTTCTGCAAGGTCGGATTTGCATAAGTAGCAGTAACGGCTAAAACGGTTGATAAAAACAGAAGACGTAGTTTCATGATGACTGCTCCTTATTCGGGTTTATTTAAGGTCGGATTTCATTAAACATTTCTCTACGGCCGCCAAACCGGACGGTATCGGGGGTGCCCGGTTTTTACACGGCCCAGATACCGGCTGTACGGCCGAATCTGCCGTCAGAGCGGTTCAGGCAATTTTGCGTACATCAATAAAGTGGCCGGTTACCGCTGCTGCCGCTGCCATGGCTGGGCTGACCAGGTGGGTGCGCCCGCCGTTGCCTTGGCGGCCTTCGAAGTTGCGGTTGGATGTTGAAGCACATCGTTCTTGGGGAGCAAGGCGGTCGGCGTTCATGGCCAGACACATCGAGCAGCCCGGTTCCCGCCATTCGAAACCGGCTTCAGTAAAAATTTTATCCAAACCTTCTTTTTCGGCTTGCTTTTTTACCAGACCGGAACCGGGGACAACCAAAACGCGGCTGACATTGCCGGCTTTTTTGCGGCCGCGCGCCACGGCAGCGGCTTCACGCAAGTCTTCGATGCGGCTGTTGGTGCAGGAGCCGATAAATACCACGTCGACTGGAATTTCACTTAACGGAGTATCGGCCTGCAAACCCATGTACTGCAGGGCGCGTTCCATGCCGCTGCGTTTGGCCGGATCGGCTTCATTGGTGGGATTGGGCACACTACCGTTGATGTCGAGCACCATTTCGGGCGAAGTACCCCAAGTGACTTGAGGCTCAATGTCGGCAGCATCGAATTCAAATACTTTATCAAACGCGGCGCCTTCGTCGGAAACGAGGGTGCGCCAGTAGGCTACGGCTCGATCCCAATCTTCGCCTTCAGGAGCCAGCGGTTTGCCTCGGATATAATCAATGGTGGTTTGGTCAACCGCCACGAGTCCCGAACGTGCGCCGCCTTCGATGGCCATGTTGCATAAGGTCATGCGGCCTTCCATCGACAGGTTTCGAATTGCTTCGCCGCCGAATTCGATGGCGTAGCCTGTACCGCCTGCAGTGCCGATTTGACCGATGATGTAAAGGGCAACGTCTTTGGCGGTGACGCCGGGTTTCAGACAGCCGTTTACTTTAATCAGCATGGATTTGGATTTTTTGGCGGTAATGCATTGGGTGGCCATGGTGTGTTCGACTTCGGAAGTGCCTATGCCGTGAGCCAATGCGCCGAACGCACCGTGGGTTGAAGTGTGTGAATCGCCACAAACCACGGTCATGCCGGGCAGAGTGGCACCTTGTTCCGGCCCCATGACGTGCACAATACCTTGACCTTTGTCCTTAAACGGGAAATAAGCCAATGCGCCGAATTCTTTGATGTTTTTGTCTAAAGTGTCAACTTGTAGCTTGGAAATCGGGTCTTGGATGCCTCTGTCCCAATGGTTGGTGGGAGTGTTGTGGTCGGCGGTGGAAACCACGCTGTCGATGCGCCACAATTTGCGGCCGGCCATTTTTAAGCCTTCAAAAGCCTGCGGGCTGGTGACTTCGTGTACCAAGTGGCGGTCAATATAAAGCAGAACGGTACCGTCTTCTTCTTCGCGGACGACGTGGCTGTTCCAAAGTTTGTCGTAGAGGGTTTGTGCACTCATGGTGTGTTCTTTTACTTTTATGAATGGGTAATGATAAATAGTATGTGGGGAATATTAGACGTATTAACTCAGAAAAGCAACTGATTTTGTCTAATTTTTATGTCTGATTAGAAAATTCAGTTGATATTTTGAAAAATTTTAGACAATTTGTATAATTTTGTTTTATGGTTTTGTTTCGCAGTAAGGATAAGTAATGCTTCTGTGCTGTTGCTTTTACGTCACATTAAATAGGCCGCCTGAAAGTATTTTGTATTCAGACGGCCTGTTGCCAAAATCATTCCATGCCGTTAGGTGATGATGCACTTTTGTGGTAGAATCGTCCACAATTATTGCTATAAGAAATGCTAGGAATCATGACAGACGCAACAGTCCGCAACGACCATAAGTTTGCACTCGAAACCATCCCAGTAAGCCTTGAAGACGAAATGCGTAAAAGTTACCTTGATTACGCCATGAGCGTGATTGTCGGACGTGCGCTGCCAGATGTGCGTGACGGCCTGAAACCGGTTCACCGCCGCGTGCTTTACGCCATGCATGAATTGAAAAACAACTGGAATGCTTCTTATAAAAAATCTGCCCGTATCGTCGGTGACGTCATCGGTAAATACCACCCGCATGGTGATAGTGCCGTTTATGACACCATTGTGCGCATGGCGCAGGACTTCTCTATGCGTTATATGTTGGTTGACGGTCAGGGCAACTTCGGTTCGGTTGATGGCGACGGTGCTGCAGCCATGCGTTATACCGAGATCCGTATGGCGAAAATTGCTCATGAGATGCTGGCAGATATTGAAGAAGAAACCGTCAATTCCGGCCCTAACTACGATGGCAGCGAGCATGAGCCGCTGGTGTTGCCGACCCGTTTTCCGGCCTTGCTGGTCAACGGCTCTTCCGGTATTGCTGTAGGTATGGCCACCAATATTCCGCCGCACAATCTGACCGACACGATTAACGCCTGTTTGCAATTATTGACCGAACCTGAAACCGGCATCGACGCCTTAATCGACATTATTAAAGCACCGGATTTTCCAACCGGCGCAACCATTTACGGCATGAGCGGTGTGCGCGAAGGTTATAAAACCGGTCGTGGCCGTGTGATAATGCGCGGCAAAACGCATATTGAGCCTATCGGTAAAAATGGCGAGCGTGAAGCGATTGTGATTGACGAGATTCCGTATCAAGTCAATAAAGCCAAATTGGTTGAAAAAATCGGTGATTTGGTGCGTGAGAAAACCTTGGAAGGCATTTCCGATTTGCGCGATGAATCAGACAAATCCGGTATGCGCGTAGTGATTGAATTAAAACGTAATGAAAATTCAGAAGTCGTTTTAAATCAATTATATAAGATAACCCAATTGCAAGATAGCTTCGGTATCAATATGGTGGCTTTGGTTGATGGCCAGCCACGCTTGCTGAATCTTAAGCAAATCTTAAGTGAGTTTATCCGTCACCGCCGAGAAGTCGTGACCCGCCGTACTTTGTTCCGACTGAAAAAAGCGCGTCACGAAGGCCATATCGCCGAAGGGAAAGCAGTAGCCTTGTCGAATATCGACGAAATGATTCAGCTGATTAAAGAATCGGCCGATGCACCTGAAGCCAAAGGAAAACTGTTAGCACGCGCATGGCGCAGCGGTTTAGTGGAAGAGATGCTCGGTCGTACTGATTTGAATTTGCGTATGGCGCGCCCGGAAGGTTTGCCGGAAAATTTGGGCATGCAAGGTCAAGGTTATTATCTGAGCGAATTGCAGGCTGATGCAATTTTGCGCATGAGCTTGCGCAATCTGACTGGCTTGGATCAAGAAGAAATCGTTGCCGACTATAAAGCGATTATGGCGAAAATCATTGATTTTTTAGATATTTTAGCGAAGCCTGAGCGCATCACCCAAATTATTCGCGAAGAATTGGAAGATACGCGCGCCAATTTCGGCGACGAGCGACGCAGCGAAATCAATCCTTTTGGCGGCGATATTGCCGATGAAGACTTGATTCCGCAGCGTGAAATGGTGGTGACGCTGACCCACAGCGGCTACATTAAAACCCAGCCGACTACTGACTATCAAGCCCAACGCCGCGGCGGACGCGGCAAACAGGCAGCGGCAACCAAAGAAGAAGATTTTATCGAATCTTTATTTGTCGCCAACACCCACGATTATCTGATGTGTTTCACCAACTTCGGCAAATGCCACTGGATTAAAGTGTACAAATTGCCGGAGGGCGGCCGCAACAGCCGTGGCCGCCCGATTAACAATGTGATCCGGTTGGAAGAAGGTGAAAAAGTGAGCGCGATTTTGGCGGTGCGCGAATTTCCCGAAGACCAATATGTTTTCTTTGCCACCGCACAAGGCATGGTGAAAAAAGTGCAATTATCAGCGTTTAAAAACGTGCGGGCGCAAGGCATTAAAGCGATTGCATTAAAAGAAGGCGATTATTTGGTCGGCGCGGCGCAAACCAGAGGTTCGGATGACATCATGTTGTTCTCCAACTTGGGTAAGGCCATCCGCTTTAACGAATATTGGGAACGCAGTGGTGGCAGTGAAGGCGAAGAGGCAGACACTGACAATGAAAAAGAAGTTTCAGACGGCCTTGATGAAGAAGCAGCGGAAGGCGACAATGAACACATATTACCAAGCGGCAAACACGGCGTGCGTCCTTCAGGCCGTGGCAGCGGCGGTTTGCGTGGTATGCGTCTGCCGGTTGACGGCAAAATCGTCAGCCTGATTACCTTCTCGCCTGAATGCGAACAAAGCGCTCTGCAAGTGCTGACTGCTACTGCCAACGGCTACGGCAAACGCACGCCGATTGCCGATTACAGCCGCAAAAACAAAGGCGGCCAAGGCAATATCGCTATCAATACCGGCGGGCGCAATGGTGATTTGGTCGCAGCTACCTTGGTAGAAGAATGCGACGACTTGATGCTGATTACCAGTGGCGGCGTGCTGATCCGTACCAAAGTGGGGCAAATCCGTGAGACTGGTCGCGCCGCTGCCGGAGTGCGTCTGATTAATTTGGATGAAGGCGAAACTTTGGTCAGCTTGGAGCGTGTGGCGGAAGAGCCGGAAGTGGAAACGGCAGAAGAAGGCGAAGCGTTGGACACTGTGGGAGCACCAATCGGGAGCGAAAACGGTTCAAGCGAAGAATGATAGAAGACATTACATGGTTTAATATCTTATTCGAGGCCGTCTGAAAAGGTTTGTATCTTTTCAGACGGCCTTTTCGCAACAGCTATTTTATAGTGGAAACGATAAAGAATCGGTATCGGACGGTTGTCACAGACAGCACGGATGATTACTTTCACCGTTTACGGTTGTTGATTTACCGATATAACCGGCATTTGGAAATGCCCGATGGCGAAATGGAGGCCGATGAAAGTTATTTTAACGGACACCGTAAAGGTAAGTCCGGTCGTGCCGCTGCCGGGAAAGTCGCTGTATTCGGGCTTTTGAAGTGTGGCGGCAAAGCCTATACCGTTGCTGTTCCAAATACCAAAACTGCTGATTATCCGTGAGAAAGTGAAGCCTGACAGCATTGTCTGCGCTGACTTTTACCGTAGTTGCGACGTGTTGGATGTGAGCGGATTCAGTCATTTCCGAATCAACCACAGCACGCATTTTGCCGAACAGCATAACCACATTAATGGGATTGGGAATTTTTGAAATCAGGTAAAACGCCATTTACGTCAATTCAACGGCATTTCTGAAACTCATTTTGAGCTGTATTTAAAGGCAGGTGAATGGCATGTGGACAACAGTGAAATAAAGTCTCAATTATTCATTTTAAAATAATTGGTAAGGAAATCTTTGTCCTAATTATCGAGGATAACCCCTAAATGATGATGCAAATGATGGGAGAGGGAGACAGTATAAATAAAACAGATTAATCAAAAAAAGATTTTGGATAAAAAAACCATCTATACTAAGGGGAAAAGTATAGATGGCCAAACACATTACGGGGAAAACGTCTTACTCACTTACTTACTTCTCTCAAAGCAAGTGTTACTCAGACAGGCGAATTATATTATAGTTCGGAAAAATTTTCGTTAAATTTTATTAATAATAAAAGTTAATAAATAATTTATTGATTTTATTAGGTTTAAAAGTTTAAAATGTGTAATTATTTTTTTAGAAAACACAATAAAATAATCGATTCAGATAAATTTCCATCCGCCTACACCTAAGTTTTGTGTGTCCCAATCACCGAATTTATCGCGATGCAGGTGTTCGACACGGTTACCGGCAGCGGCAACCATGCGTTTGACTTGATGGTATTTGCCTTCGGTAATCGTCAGTAACAGTGTTTTTCCATCTTCCAAAACAGCTTCGGCAGCGCGGACGGTTTCAATGTCGTCATGCAGCAAGACGCCTTTTTTTAAAGTTTCGCACAGACTTTCATCGGCTGTGTGCTTGAGTGTAACGCGGTAAATCTTTGCCACTTTATGCTTGGGCGAGGTCATGCGGTGGTTAAACTGCCCGTCGTTGGTAATCAGCAAAACACCAGTGGTATCTGCATCCAAGCGGCCGACAGCCTGCATATTGATATTGCGCATATGCTCGGGAAACAGGCTGAATACGCTCGGGTATTGCTGCGGTTTGTGCGAAGTTTCGTAATCGGCAGGTTTGTTGAGCAGGATATAAAAATGAGGTATGGGCACGACAAGCACACCGTTGCCGTCAATGCTGAGTGTTTTGACATCGGCAGGCTCGATGGTGCTTTGGGCATTGTTTCGAAGCCCGCCATTGATGGAGATACAATCATGATCAATCAACCATTGGCATTGCTTGCGGCTGCCTAAACCTTGCGATTGGAGGTATTTTAAAAGTTGCATAGTAGGATTTGCGGCATAATTTTTCAGATGGCCTATTGTACTGTAAAACAGGCTGTTTGAATGAATGCAAACATCAAAAAAATCGCCCCTTTAAAATAATTAAGGGGCGCAAAAGGAACACAAACCACTACCAAAACTGTTACGGGGCGAATTCTCTTAATTTATGTGTTGCGGGATAAAGTGCTTTCATCAAATCATATGGTGAAAGCGATAAATCTTTGCTGCCTGTGGTCAGGCGGCCTTGTTGCGGGGTAAGCTCCAATAAATAGGTGGGAGCCGCTTGGCTATGCTTACCTTTACTGCGTTCCAAGCGGCGTTGGAGGGCATTAATCACGCGCTGGTATAAATTGTCTTTCTGTTTTACTTCACGGGTGCGGGCAACCCAGCTTAAACGCGCTTGTGAAACTTCATCTTCAATCAGAAGGATTCCGGTATCGGATGGATTTTCAGACGGCATACACGGCAACCCGACATAATAGCGTCCATCTAAAGTCACATACATGGCGTCGTGTATTTCACAATCGTCGCAACCTTGTGTGGCCAGAAGCGAGCGGATGGTCTGTTGGTGCAGTCTCAGAATGTCGAGAGAGACTTGCTTGAAAATATTTTCCGGCATGTGCTTCTCCTTTCTTTCTGTGCGTTGTGTTGGGTGTTTCGATGAGTTGGATTATACGGATATTTTCCAGTTTTGCAAATGATAATTGTTATTATTTTGAAATAAAGATTTAAGCGGCTGATTTTTATTGAAATTTATTTGGTAAAATTTTTCAAAAGTTGAGTGTTTTACTCGGAAAATAGAGAAATCAGGTGTTTCAGGCATGTTTTCCAAAAAAGCATTTGAAAAAATTTTCAGACGGTCTGCGAAACGGATTAATTATAGAGGCAGGATAATTCAAACCGGCTGCAACTAAAACGTTTGCAAACTATACTTTCACGTGTTCATTTAGTATGATTCGGGCAACGAAAAAAAAGGACAGCCACATGAGCAAACGCCAAATTATATTCGATACCGAAACCACCGGTTTTCTCGACGACCCGACCAACCGCATGATTGAGTTTGCCGGTATTGAGATGATTAACCGCCAACCGACTGGCAACTACTTGCATCTTTATATCCATCCTGAACGTGATATTCCGGAAGATGCGGTAAAGGTGCATGGATTGACGCTGGAAGCGTTGGAAGAGAACAACGCGCCTGTGTTTGCGGCAGTAGGCGGTCAGATTGCCGATTTTATTCGTGATGCCGAAATCATCGCGCACAATGCGCCGTTTGACGAAGGTTTCTTGAACCGTGAATTTGCTAAAATCGGTTTGCCGAGCGTACGTGAATTGGGCTGCGGTGTAACCGACACGCTGGCAATGGCGCGTGAAATGTTTCCCGGCCAGAAAAACAGCTTGGATGTATTGTGTAACCGTTTTTCTATTGACCGCAGCAAGCGGGTGTTGCACGGCGCATTGATTGACTGCGAATTATTGGCAGACGTGTATCTGGCCATGACACGCCGGCAATTTGATTTGATGGGGGCGGGAGAAGAAAGCGGCGACAGGCAAACCCGGGTTAATGTGGTACAGACCAAACGCAATGGCCGTCTGAAAGTAGTGTGTGCCGATGAGGGCGAGTTGGCCAAACACGAGCAATACTTAGACGCATTGGGTGATGAATGTGTTTGGCGCAAAGCGGCCGCAGCGGAGCGGCAGGTATGAAACGTAATATTGCATTGATTCCGGCTGCCGGCGCAGGTACGCGTTTTGGCGCGGGCAAGCCGAAACAATATGTTGAGATCAACGGCAAAACCGTATTGCAGCATACCGTCGGTATTTTCGAGCAACATCCGCAAATTGATTTTACCGCTGTGATCGTATCGCCTGAAGACAAAATTTTTCAGGGTGCGTCCAATAAAGTCGGTGTATTTAAGGTAGGTGGCGATACGCGTGCTGAAACCGTGCGCAACGGTGTTGAGATTTTATTGGCGAAAGGTTTGGTTGTGGAAACCGACAATATTCTGGTACACGATGCCGCACGCTGTTGTCTGCCTGCCGAAGCCTTGAGCCGTTTGATTGGAGCAGCGGCGAATGTCGGGCAGGGCGGGATTTTGGCAGTGCCGGTGGCGGATACTTTGAAGCGTGCAGGTGAAAGGAATGAAATTACCGCCACTGTTTCCCGTGCCGGATTGTGGCAGGCGCAAACGCCGCAGCTTTTTCAGACAGCCTTACTGCGCCGCGCCTTATCTGCTGGAGATTTAAGCAGTGTCACCGATGAAGCATCGGCAGTGGAGAGGTTGGGCATCAAGCCCTTGCTGGTGTTGGGGGATACGCGCAATTTGAAACTGACCTTGCCGCAAGATGAGTTTATTGTACGTTTGCTGCTGACTGATTAAATATCAGGCCGTCTGAATGTTTCAGACGGCCTGTAAGAATCGAAACATATCATAGGAAACAAAACATGGATATCCGTATCGGACAAGGTTATGACGTTCATCAACTGGTTGAAGGACGCGATTTGATTCTTGGTGGTGTGAAAATTCCGTTTGAAAAAGGATTGTTCGGACATTCCGATGCCGATGCCCTGCTGCACGCGATTACCGACGCGTTACTGGGGGCGGCAGCTTTGGGGGACATCGGCAGACTGTTTCCCGATACGGCGCAGGAAAATAAAGATGCCGACAGCCGATTTCTGTTGCGAGAGGCTTATAAAGCAGTGCAGGCGCAAGGTTGGCAAGTCGTGAATGTCGACAGTACCATCATTACGCAGCAGCCGAAACTGCGTCCGCACATCGATGCTATGCGCGCCAATATTGCCGAAGATTTGGGTATCGGGATTTCATGTGTGAACGTGAAGGGCAAAACCAACGAAAAATTAGGCTACCTCGGCCGCATGGAAGCGATTGAAACTCAGGCGGCAGTGTTGCTGGCGCGTGTTGGGAACGATTAATCCGCCATGACGGTTTGCCGTCTCAATGTTAAAATCAAAGTATCCATCCACCATCAGCCTAATAAAGGAGTAATCATGACGACACAAGACGAATTGAAGCGGATTGCAGCGGAAAAAGCGATTGAATTTGTACCGGAAAACGAATACATCGGTATCGGCACCGGTTCGACTGTCGATTTCTTTATCGAAGCTTTGGGCAAAAGTGGTAAAAAAATCAAAGGCGTGGTATCAACCTCGAAAACATCCAGCGAATTATTGGCGCAATACGGCATTCCAGAATTGCCGCTTAATGATGTCCATCGTTTGGCGGTGTACATCGACGGCGCAGACGAAGTGAACCACATGCTGCAAATGATTAAAGGTGGTGGTGCGGCACATTTGAATGAAAAAATCGTTGCCAGCGCGTCGGAGAAATTCGTCTGCATTGCCGATGAAAGCAAATACGTTTCACGCTTGGGCAAATTTCCGCTACCGGTGGAAGTGATTCCGAGTGCCCGTTCGTTAGTGTCGCGCAAACTGTTGGCGATGGGCGGCCAGCCTGAATTGCGCATCGGAGTGACGACATTTCACGGCAACCAAATCGTTGACGTATACGATTTGAACATCGACCGCCCCGTAACACGCGAAGATGAAATCAACCAAATTGTCGGCGTGGTGGAAAACGGCATCTTCGGCCACAATGCCGCCGATGTGTTGGTATTGGGTACGGCAGAAGGTGCCAAAGTGATTTATCCGGGTCAAGACTAAACCCGAAGCTTGAGGCTGTCTGAAAAAGGCAAACATTTTCAGACAGCCTCAACGGTCATGGAATAATAAGATGTTCAAATGGTCGGTTATAGTGGCCGCAGTGGCCGGCAGTTTGGCGTATAGCAGCGGTAAAACTGACTGGATTAAATTCAGTGGCGAAGTTGCCAGACGTGTAAAGCAGGGCAGTGATTGGAAAAACATTCTGCCCGATTTATACGGATTGGCAGGTATTGAAGACGGAGACAAAAACAAGCAAAGCCGGCAAAAAAGCTATACCGGCCGCATCGCGCGGGTTGCCGACGGCGACACAATACACGTGACCGACGGCAACAACCGGAAACATAAAATCCGCATGGCATACATCGATGCGCCGGAACTGGGTCAAGCCTACGGCACGCGCTCACGCGACCAATTGATGGCGGTGGCCGGCAATGCCGAAGTCAAGGTTAAAATCTTCGAACTCGACCGCTACGGGCGCAAAGTGGCACAAGTGTTTAAAGGCAATACCGATTTGAACCTGATGATGATTCGCGAAGGCGCGGCGTGGCATTACGAAGATTACGCCAAGAAGCAGCAAAACAAACTTGCCTTTGCCGAATACGCCGCTGCGCGAAAACAAGCCATGCGAAACTGTAAAGGCTTGTGGCGCAGTAAAAATCCTCAAGCACCGTGGGATTTCCGCAAGCAGCAAAATGCCGTAAAAAATCAAAAAACCGGCACCAAATGGTTTGGTTGGTAAGGGTCATGCGGTTTCAGACGGCCTTTTCGTTTTCTTATAGCGAACCTACTGAAAAAGGATACCGCGTTGGCCTGTCGTGGCTTAAAGAGAACGATTTTGCAAGCCGCCGAAGCGGCACAGAATCGTTCCGTATCATCTCGTATTGTCTGCGGCAGACCATCCGTCCCTATTTTGATTGGTTCCGCTATACGGGTATCCGTCAGAAAATCCCCCGTCTGAAAACCACAGTTTGCGGAATCGGCAATAAATCAATATGTTGGTTTTGATTCTTTTTTCAAGCTTTCCCAAGATTTAAAGAAAGGCCGTCTGAATATGTCAACTTTATTAATCGTGCGTCCCGAAGCGCGGGCGCAACAAGACATTGCCGTGTGCCGTCAGCTGGGCTGGAATGCTGTTGCGTTCAGCCCGGTCGAAATTGAACCTGATGAAACCGCTTTGGCCGGATTGGCAGAAATGTACCGGCAATGCGATGCCGTGTTTTGGGTCAGCCCGACTGCGATTGAAACCGCCGCGCCTTATGTTGATTTTTCAGACGGCATGAAAGTGCAGATTACCGTGGGTAAAGCCAGCCGCCTAACCTTAAGCCGTTTTACCACGCATGAAATTTTCAGCCCGACCGACGGTAACGACAGTGAAGCGGTTTTGCGGCTGCCGATTTGGCAAAACCTGCCGGCGAATGCCAAAATTTTAGTGATACGTGGCCACAGCGGGCGGGATTTCCTCATTGAGAATTTACGCAAAAAAGGCTTCGGCGTGGCGGTGGCCGAAGTGTATTCCAGACATTCTAAAGAATTGAATTGGAAAGATTTTTCCGAAAAAAACGTGCAAGCGGCGTACATTACTTCGGCCGAGAGTGTGAATGCATTGTTCGAACAAGTGCCGCCGCCATTGGCCCAACGCTTCAAAACCTTGCTATACTTGACCCATCACGGGCGTGTGGCCGATGCTTTGCGGCAGGCCGGCGCAGAAAACATCCGATTGGTTGCCGCACTCGATGCCGCGGCTTTATCCCATGTCTCAAACGGAGCCGATATGAGCCAAACCGAAGACAAACAACCTGAAATCAATAAAGATAACGACGATCGCGTGATTGCGGTCAATGCAGAAGGCAAAGCCATGCCGTCAGAAACAGCACAATCCGACACTGTGCCGGACGAACCGAAACCTGCTTCACAAACGGCAGCTGAAAATCGAAATACAGGAAACACCATGTCAGACCATAAAAATATGCCGAAAAACGATCCATTTTCCCAAGCCTCTGCGCCTGTGGTGATTCAGCAGTCATCCGGTAAAGGCCTGGCTGCCGGTGCGCTGGTGTTGGCCTTATTGGGCTTGGGTGCGAGCGGTTTCTTGTTTGTCCAAGGCCAGAATGTATTGAAAAATCAGGAATTGGCGTTTATCCAAAAAATCGATAAAGCTGCTTTGGGTGAGTCTGAAAACGCCTCTTTACTGAAAGACAACATCAACCGCCAAACCATGATTCAAGCAGAAATCGAGCGTTTGGCCAATGTGCAGAAAGCCAACAGAGACCAAATCGAATCAAACCAAAAAGCTTATCAGGAATTGATGAAAGGCCGTGTCAATTGGCTGGTAGACGAATCTGAAAGCATGCTGAACCTTGCCGCGCAGCAATTGATGCTGTCTGGCAACGTGCCGGGTGCGGTGGGTGTGTTGGAACACATCAACAGCCGCCTGAGCCGTTTCGGCCAGTCTGAGCTTTTACCGATTAAACAAGCCGTCAGCAGCGATTTGGCCGAATTGAAAAAACGACCGTATATCGATGTATCCGGCACGGCTTTGCGTATTGACCGCTTGGAGACCGCTGTAGCCGGTTTGCCGTTGGTGGCGGATGGCACGCTGAAGCCGGGTGCGGCGGAGCAGGTTCGAGAAAATCCGCAGCTTTCGTGGTGGGAAAATACATGGGAAAAATCCCTCGGCGCATTGAAAAGCTTGGTGGAAGTGCGCCATTTGGAAAGCAATGATTCCATGCTGCTTTCTCCGGAGCAAATTTATTTCGTGCGTGAAAACTTGCGTCTGCGCCTGTTGGATGCGCGCGCCGCATTGTTGCAACACAACGGCGAAGTGTATCAAAGCGATTTGAACAATGCCGAAGCCGCGGTTAAACAATATTTCGACAATAAATCACCGGCTACCCAATCTTGGTTGAAAGAATTGGTCGAATTGAAAGCCCTGGATGTCCGCATGACTGGTGAGGATGTGCTGAAACATAGCTTGGCTGCTGTTCGCGCCTATCAAGACGGCAGCCGTGCGCAAGCCGTAGCAGCTGCCACACCGGAAACTGCCGAGCCGGAAGCCGCTTCCGAAGCGGCGGAACCGCAAGCACCGGCACCGGCTTCTGCCGCCGTCATGCCTGAGGCGCCCGCCTTGCCGTCTGAAAACAAAGCTTCGCAGCCGAAAATACCGGCCGTACCTGCCGCCAAACCTGAAGCCGCCCAAGAAACACCGGTGAAAGCAAAAGAGGAACAGGCATGAAAAGCGTCATTTGGATTGTAATTTTATTTGCAGCCGCTGTCGGTTTGGCACTGGTCTCGGGCATTTACACCGGTAATGTGTACGTTGTGGTCGGACAAACCATGCTGCGTATTAATCTGCACGCTTTTATTTTGGGGCTGATTGCGGCAGTCGTGGTATTGTATTTGTCGGTGAAATTTTTAGCCGGCGTGTTGAATATACCTAACCGTTTGCAGCGTTTTGGCTTAGCACGCAAAGGCAATCAAGCGGTACATGCGTTAAACAACGCAGGTTTGGCGTTTTTTGAAGGCCGTTTTGAGAAAGCAGAATTGGAAGCGGCTAAAGTGCTGACCAACAAGGAAGCAGGTGACAACCGTGCCTTGGCCTTGATGCTGGGTGCGCATGCTGCCGACCAGATGGATAATCTGGATTTGCGCGACCGTTATTTGAAAGACATCGGATTGCTGCCGAAGAAACAGCAATTGTCGCGTTACCTGCTGCTGGCCGAATCAGCATTGAACCGCCGCGATTATCCGGCTGCCGAAGAAAACTTGAATGCCGCCGCACAAATCAACCCGAACCTGACCCGCCTGGTGCGTTTGCAATTGCGTTATGCTTTTGACCACGGCAATGCTTTGGACGTGTTGAACAAAGCAGAAAAGCTGGCCAAGGCCGGTGTGATTGATGATTATGAAGCCGGGCAATATCAAACTTGGGCATACCGTCGTCTGCTGGCATTAGCTTCCGACCAAAACGGCCTGAAAGCCTGTTTAAAACGCATTCCGGATAATTTGAAAGCCGGTGAAATGTGTATTGAAATTGCTCAGAAATACGAGCGTTTGGGCTTGTATGAACAGGCGGTGAAATGGGTGGCCCAATACTATCCGCAAACGCAGCAGGTCGAATTATTAGAGCCTTTCGTTGACAGCGTGCGCTACTTGAGCGACCGGGAACAGCAAAAAGCCATCGATACCGCCGATTCTTGGCTGAACGCGCGTCCGGACAATGCGCAATTGTTGATGTATTTGGGTCAATTGGCTTACGGCAAACAGCTTTGGGGTAAGGCGCAGGGTTATTTGGAAGCCAGCTTGGCTATCAAACCGAGCGTGGCCGCCCATTTGGCTCTGGCACGGGTGTTCGACGAAACCAACCAATCGCAAAAGGCTGATGCACAGCGCAAGCTGGTGTTGGAAAGCGTGGTGGAAGAGGAAGAACCGACACGGTTGATCGCTAAAATTTAAGTGCAAAATATTTTAAGGCCGTCTGAAACGTTTCAACATATTTGAAACCTGTTCAGACGGCCTTTTTATGTTTACAATACGTTCATCATGCGCGATGACACAATACGCGTATTTCATTTATCCCGGCCGCCTTTTCAGACGGCCTTATATTCAGAAAGCTGTCATGAGTCCATTGCAAAACGATACTTTTCTCCGCGCTCTTTTGAAGCAACCTGTTGAATACACGCCGATTTGGATGATGCGACAAGCCGGCCGCTATCTGCCGGAATATAAATCCGCGCGCGCGCAGGCGGGTAGCTTTTTAGATTTGTGCAAAAATACCGAGCTGGCAACCGAAGTGACCATTCAACCTTTAGAACGTTTTGATTTGGACGCGGCGATTTTATTTTCTGACATTCTGACCGTGCCGGATGCAATGGGCTTGGGGCTGTATTTTGCCGAAGGCGAAGGACCGAAATTCGAGCGCCCATTGCAACACAAAGCCGATATTGCCAAGCTGGAAGTGCCGGATATGGCTAAGCTGCAATATGTGTTTGATGCAGTTACGTCTATCCGCAACGCTTTAAACGGCCGCGTGCCGCTGATTGGTTTTTCCGGCAGTCCGTTCACACTGGCGTGTTATATGGTCGAAGGCGGTGGCAGCAAAGAGTTTCGTACCATCAAAACGATGATGTATTCGCGCCCTGATTTGCTGCACAAAATTTTGGAAACCAACGCACAAGCAGTGACGGCTTATCTGAATGCGCAAATCGATGCCGGTGCGCAAGCGGTGCAGATTTTCGATACTTGGGGCGGCGTGTTGAACGATGTTGCGTTTGAAGAATTCAGTCTGAAATACATGCAGCAGATTGTGGCCGGTTTGAAACGCGAAAGCGAAGGCCGCCAAGTGCCAGTAATAATATTCGCCAAAGGCGGTGGCTTGTGGCTGGAAAAAATGGCGGCCATCGGTGCCGATGCGCTGGGCTTGGATTGGACATGCAACATCGGTGAAGCGCGTCATCGCGTGGGTGAAAAAGTCGCCTTGCAAGGCAATTTTGATCCGTTTGCTTTGTTCGGCACACCCGAAAGTATTCGAACCGAAGTGGCGCGTATTCTCGGCGATTACGGCCACGGCAGCGGCCATGTGTTTAATCTAGGTCACGGCATCAATCAACATGCTAATCCGGAACACGCCAAAATTTTGGTTGATACGGTGCATGAATTGTCGCGCCAATATCATAAATAATTGAATATTAAAAAGGCCGTCTGAATTTCAGACGGCCTTTGGTTTCGCCTAAACAAAATTCTAGGGGCTGAAGCAGATTGGCAGTCATGTCAGACGGCAAAAATAAAGATAACCATTGCAAATTCACAAAGATGCCCAAAGAAAACTCCTCCGGTTTTTCGTACCGGAAGCCACCGCCCGTGCATCCGCTGATATTTTGGGTATCCAACCCGGTTGGGCTATGTTGTCCTACCGCAAAACCCGCCAAGCGGCTGCCTGTCATTTGGCGCAGGAAGCCGGCAGGGTTTTCAGAGGCCCCACCAGGCCGGACGAAGGTTGTTTTGCCGGTCGGCGTAAGGGCAAACGCGGACGTGCGGCAGCAGGGAAAGCGGCTGTATCCGGCACCTTAAAGTGGCAGGGAAAGGTTGGTACCGCCGTTGCGGGGGATAACGGGAAGGATGCCTTATTTCCGGTTGTCAAACAGTAAACAACACCTGACGGCATTGTTTATGCCGGTAGTGACAGGGGCTGTGACGTGCTTGATGCGGGCAGGTTCGCGCATCAGCGCATCAACCGTTCACGGTTTTTTGCATACCGTCAAAACCCTATCGGCGGCATTGGAAATTGTTGGAACCGGGCGAAGCGCGTCTTGCGCAAATACAATGGGGTTGGCCGTAAACCTTTCCCGCTGTCCTTGAAAGAATGCAGGTTCCACTTTGACTTCGGCGCACCGTCCGGGCAGCTTGAAATGCTGCGGCAATGGTGTGGTGTTTGGGGCTAATCTGCGTCAGCCCCAAATTCTAATATTCTTTAATTTCAAAGCTTTTTTGCAATTTGGCAATGCTGTTCACTTGCTCGTAGCCATCAAATTGAGCGGCATCTTTATCTTTTGCTTTGGTACCAAGCGCTTGCGAAGCGAACACGAAACCTTCGCGTTCCATCACGGCTTTGCGGTAGAAATCCAGCAAGTCTTGTTTGGTGAGTTTTTCAGTCAAAGCCATGATTTTTTGGCGGGTATCGAATTCATAATTACCATAGAGAAAATCATTGGAATAACGACCGGCTTCCTGATACAGCGATTCGGGTTTGTGGCGCAGATGAATCAGCATATTGTTGCGCTGGCGTGTGACTTCCTCTCCGCTCAGATTTTGCAATTTCTGCCAGCTTTCGTCAAAGAAACGTTGATTGTGGCGCATGATTTCGGCCGGTGTGGCATCGGCACTTTGCACGGAAAACTGCAAACCTGCTGTTTTACCGATGGTGTAAACGTCTTGGCTGACGCTGTAGCCGAGCTGCTTGTCGGTGCGCAAATCATCGAAATACCAGCGGCTCAAAATGCGTGTGACTAAGGATGCGCGCACGCGGCTTTCCAGCTGTCCGTAGCCTTTGGGCATATAGATAATGCTCAGGGCATTGTCTTCGTGCGGTACTTTAACCGTGTGGCTGAGCTTGCGCGTGGATTCGTTTACATCGGGATAGCGGATGCGGTACACATCAGTATTGGCGTTCGGCACGATTTTCTGCACATCGCGCACCAGATTCTTCACTTGCTTATCGGAAAAATTGCCAAATGAAAACACGCGTAAGCCGTTGATGTCGTTTAGAATACGGTTGCGTACAGTAGCCACGTCTTTCAAATCGACTTCTTTGGCGGTGGTGTAAAGGTCATCCCAATCCACGGCCGGATATTGTTTAAAATCATGAAACACCGTGATTGCCTGTGTCAGGCTGCCGGCTTGTTTCCGTGCTTCCAAGCTTTCAAGCATGCGTTTACGTGCCTGTTCGAGTTGGGTGGCATTGAGCGGTATTTGGGTAAAATTGCGCAGATAATCGGTGGTAAGTTTGCCCAAATGTTGGGCGTAGCCGCTGCTTCTGAGTACAAAGCCGTTTTCTGTGAGGGCAATGCTGACCGCCATGCCTGCGATTTGCGATTGGTAACTGAGCTGGCTTTGCGCCAAATTGTTCATATAACCCAAGGCCAAGGCTGCCACGCCGAGCTTGAGATCAGGGTGGTTGGGCATGATGGTGAAGACCATGGTGTTCATGACTTCAGGGTTATCGGCAAAATGACGCGAAGGCATGTGGAATACCTTTAATCCTTTTTGATGGCGCAGGGCTTTGGGATAATCGTGTTTCATGTCCCGGGTGTTGGATGAAAAATCATCGGCAAAATAAGGATTGCGCTGCGGCAAAACTAGTTTCGGATTACCGCTGAAATCCAGCCATTCGGCTTTTTGTTGCGGCGTTATCGGCCGAATATCGTAAAACGCACCGAAATAGGGCGTGACACGCTGCGTCGGATTAAGGCTGTCTGAAATTTCCATCAGGATCATATTGTCGGGTGTCATCCCGTTGAGCTTTTCCATTACGGCGGCTTTGTCCAAACCGTCGGCAACAAAACCGGCATCAATAATATTGGACAGCGGGTAACGCAACATGGTTTCGGCCAATGTGGCGGCGTAAGCTGTACTCTTCGGCACATCCATATTTTGGAACGACTGCTTCAGACTTTCGCGGATTTCCTGATAGTAGGCATCATCAATACCGGATTGTTTGATGAGTTCGGCTTGCTGGAAAATCATTGAGATAATGCGCCCTCGCTGCTGCCAGCCTTTTTCGGTTAAAGCCAGACTGAGGACGAACGCGCTTTCATTGCCGCCGTTGTTATCTACCGGCAGCGCAAGCAGACCGCTGTCGGAAAGGCCGTTTTTAATCAGATAATCGCTGAGCGTGCCGGCGGTGTTGTTGCTGAAGAGGTAAGCCAAATATGCGCCGGTTTGGGTACGGAAGAGATGTTCTTCGTTTTTCGGATAGCTGAACGACAAAACAATGATTTTTTGCGGCTGAAGTGGTTTGTATTGAAGCAGGATGCTTTTGTCTTGCGCCCGGTAAAGCGGCACATCAATTTTAGGTTCGACAACTTGCTTATCCGGCATTTTGCCCAAAGTGTCGGCGGCGAGTTTGGCCAGTTGCTCAATCGGCTGCTTGGAATATAAAACGGCCTTGAAGAGGTTCGCGGAATAGTATTGGCGGTGGAATTTCAGCAATTCATCGTGCAGGTTGCTACCGGATTTGTTGCGCAGGCTTTCGCGGTTGCCGTGTAGGAATTTGGCATTCGGATGAGCAGGATTGAGGGTATCGCGGCTGATGCTGGCGGTCAGCGCGGCATCGCTGGCTTTGGCGCGCACCAATTCGGCATTGACTGCATTCAATTCTTTTTTTGAATATACGGGCGACAAAATCGGAAAGGCCAAGGCATCGGCCATGCGTGCTACTGCTTCGTCGAATGCGTCATGGTTGACTTGGAAATGATAGGCCGTGCGCATGAAGTTGGTGGAAGCGTTGGTTTGGCCGCCGTTTGCCTGTAGAAACGTCATCAGGCCGTCAACATCGGGGTAACGTTTCGAACCCATGAAAATCATGTGTTCCAAATAATGCGCCATGCCTTGCTGGGCGATCGGATCGTCTTTAGAACCAATCGGCAGGGCGGCGGCCATGATGGATTTGTTGGCGGCAGGATCGGAAATCAGCAATACGGTCATGCCGTTGGCCAATTCGACAGCGCGGTATTCGGCTTTGTCTTTCGGCGCTTTGTTGATAGTTTGGTTGATAAATCGGTAAGGTGCGGCAACTGAAGATACCGTCAGAACATCTTTTGCCGCTGCCGTATCGGGCAGGGCAATACTTAAAAATGCAGTAAACACAGCCGTATAGGCGGTGCTGAATCCCAAAAATCGGTTCATTGTATGCTCCTGGATTTCAGCGTTGGTTTCAGATGGCCTTTGCAGGGATGAAGCCGTCTGAAAATGGTTTTATGGATGGGTCATTGAGAATGGGAACAGTATAACAAAACTTAACAAATTTGATAATTTTCCTTAATAAAATACGTTCAGACGGCATTATGATGCGGTTGCGACACGGGTTTGGCGTATAATTACCTTAATTCTGATTTCCCTGATTTGCCGCATGACTTTTCTGAGAAATATCACTTGGGCGGAAATTTTCGTCGTCATCCATACTACCGCCGCACTGGCCTGTATACTGCGCGTGTTGTACAAACAAAAAAATATCGGTTCGACTTTTGCATGGCTGATTATTTTGTTTTTGTTTCCCTTGTTCGGCACCATCACCTACATCTTAATCGGTGAGCCGCGATTGGGTACGGCGCGTGCCAAACGTAGTGGTGAGATGAACCGCTTTTATGGCGAATTTGCCGACAAATACCTGCATGATGTACATCTCGACACCAGCGGCCAAATGAAACCGCATCTGCACGGTATCAGCCAAGTGGCGGCCCACACTACGGGATTGGGTGCCACACAGAGCAATGCCATGACACTGCTTTCAACCACCGACACGATTACCGACACCATGATTGCCGACATCGAAAAAGCAGAAGTCTCGGTGATGATGGCGTTTTACATCATCGATGCGCAGGGGCGGATTGAGCGATTATTGGAAGCCGTGATGAACGCAGCGCAGCGTGGTGTGGACTGTGCGATTTTGGCTGATGGCGTGGGCAGCCGCGATTTTTTGAATAGCTATTGGGTGGGGCGCTTGCGTCAGGCCGGTGTCGAAATCGAATGCGCGTTGCCGGTAGGTTTGCTTAAAACTTTATTTACGCGTACGGATTTGCGCAATCACCGCAAAATTTTGGTGGTGGACAGTAAAATCGGCTACACCGGCAGCTTCAATTTGGTTGACCCCGGCTATTTCAAACAAGATTCCGGCGTGGGTGAGTGGATTGACGTGATGATGCGCTGCACTGGACCGATGGTGTTGGAAATGGCTGCGGTGTTTTTTGCTGATTTAGCGGTGGAAGACGATGAAAACCTGCAAGGCATTCAGCAATATTTAAAACAACATGAAGACCGCATTCCGCAAATGCTACCCGAAAAAATGAAGCAGGGTAATGTCATCGCGCAAGTGATTCCGTCTGCGCCCGAGCAGAGCAGCCATGTGATTTACGAAACCATCGTCAGCGCGATTTATGCGGCTACTTATCAAATAACCATTACTACGCCGTATTTTGTGCCGGATGAGCCGCTGCTTCTGGCCTTGACGTCCGCAGCCAAGCGCGGTGTGGACGTGACGCTAATTGTGCCCGCCAAGGTGGATTCAACCATGGTGCATTACGCTTCGCGCGCTTATTATCCGATGCTGCTGGAATCAGGTGTGAAGCTGGCCTTGTTTGACGGCGGTTTGCTGCATGCCAAGACCATGACGGTTGACGATGATTACGCGCTGTTCGGCACGGTGAACATGGATATTCGTAGTTTTTTCCTGAATTTGGAAATCAGCTTGGCAATTTACGACCAAGGCATGGCGCAGAGAATTTACGATTTGCAGCAAAGCTATTTGGCCGACAGCCAATACATCACCGTTAACGAATGGCAGCAACGTTCGAAATGGTGGATTTTGATTGAAAACGTCGTGCGCTTGATGAGTCCGCTTTTGTAAAGCATAAAAGGCCGTCTAAAAATGAACTGTCCCCCAATCCTTGGGCAAGTTAAGAATGTTTCTCAAACAGCCTTTTCAAGCCGGGTTCTGCAGGCAACGGGGCTCAGCTTTTTTAAGTCCAGACTCAAGCGTTCATGATTGCAGTATGTAATCATTTATGATTGTTGCCGGCCCCGCCGCCGGCAGCGCACCGTCTTCATCGAAGCTTTCCGTTTTCAATGTGCCGGAAAAGCCCCATCGGCGCATTGCTCCGGCAATGATGGCTGTTTTACTAAATAACGGGCACAGAAACCGCCAAATGCCGTCATTCCAGTGCAGATGGGAATCCGGAACATTGGTTTCCAGTAGTTTTTTACAGGTTTCTGTACCGGCAGAACCGGATTTCCGCCTGCACTGGAATGACGCCCGCTGAAATATCTGCCATACAGTGCCGGCATCCCCAACAACAGTTTCCATTACCGTATGGCAAACCCGATCCCGATGCTGCGGCCAAAACGGCTGTGGGTGAAGTATGCCGCCAACACAAAGGTCGCTGCTGCCGTATTATCGCGGAACAAAAAAAGTCTGGTGCATTATGGGTTTGTCGGGATTATAAAGCCAAAGTCCGCAGCCAAAGAACCTGCCGCCCGC
>NZ_PXYY01000031.1 GCF_003013245.1 Neisseria iguanae | reverse complement strand
GCGCCCGTTTAAATAGCCTTTATGCGTTTCATACCACGCTGCCAAGGCCGTCTGAAATCCGGTTTGGGTTGGATTAAACATACCGTCTGCCAAGGCCTTTAATGCTTTGGCTGCTGCGGATTCCGGATGGCGGGCCGGGTATCTCCGGATGATGCCCTGCCGGTGAAACGGGCCGGGTTGGAACGGAATACCGGGGGACAGGCTGTTCAGACCGCCAAACCCGCCTGCGCTAATGCCCTGTATACCCATCCCTTTTTCTTTAACAGCCCCTCATTCTGCCGGATGCAGTGCAATGGTTTCATGTCCTGCAAATTGGAGACAGACTGTCTTACCGTTTATAGCTGTCTTACTAAATAACGGGCACAGAAATATCCAAATGCCGTCATTCCCGCTCAGGCGTAAATCCGGTTCCGTTGGGACGGGAACTTGTAAAAAATTACTGAAAACCAACGTTCCGGATTCCCGCCTGCGCGGGAATGACGGATTTCAGGTTTCAGACGGCATGGGAAAAACTTGTACTCATTTTTAAGTCAAACGGCAATAGCCGGTTCAGAAATACCATGACACCGAACCCGCGGCCGAAGGATGGTATTGGCGGCAGTCTTTTCCGATTAAATAGGCTTTGAAAGGGCTTGTTTGGTTTTACGGCGGATGGTTTTCCCGTTGCGGTGGTGACGACAGGTCTGCCTGCCGTGGGTGTATCCGTATGCGGGCAGCCCGGGGGATGCGGGTTTTGGGGTGGGGAGATACGTGTTACACAGGGGGCATTTATATCTTTGCCTGCCGTTTTTACGGCGGTTCTTCACCGGGCTGTTTTGATGGCAAAAAGGGTACTTTTTATAAATGTTGGTAAAAACCGCTAAAAGGCCTGTATGATAAGGCTTCCGGCGGTTTTTATCATTCCTAATGTCCCAAAAGCCCAATAAAATCAGGCTGCCTGAAACCCCTCATCTCCATCGGTTTTCAGACAGCCTTGATTCAGTTCAAAAGCGAGTCCGAATGCCTGGCAACTTGCGCCGATTCTGTTTCATGTTCATCGTCATCACCTGTCGGCGGCGGGTCTGTCAAATCCGGCAACACCAGCTCGCCCAATTCGGTCAACGGCGGCAACTCTTCCAAACTATCTAAATTTAAATCACTCAAAAACCGTGCCGTGGTTGCCCAAAGTGACGGCCTACCGACCGAATCACGCTGGCCGATGACCTCAATCCAACCCCGTTCCTGTAAGGTCTGCATCACATTTTGCGACACTGTCACCCCACGAATTCCTTCAATATCGCCACGTGTGACCGGCTGCTGATAGGCAATAATCGCCAGCGTTTCCATTACCGCACGCGAATAGCGTGGCGCACGCTGCTCCTGCAAACTGCCAAGCCGCTCAAACACTGCCTGAACAATCTGAAAGCGCCAGCCTTCATGCGTATGCACTAATTGCAGCGCGCGGTTTTGCCAGCGCGTTTTCAAATTCGACAACACATCAATTAACTTATCTTGCGACAACGGCGGCGCACACAACTCGCGCATCGCCTTTTCACTTAAAGGTTCGACTTGTGTGAGCAATGCTGCTTCAATCAGCGCCTCAGGAGAAATTTTTTCGTTCATTTTAATCGTCAATCTTTTTCAGACGGCCTTAACCGTCAAAACATACCAAAGCCTTTGTTTTGCAACAAATGAAATCCCCTCTGCTGCACTTTTTTCAGATTTTTCGCATCAATCACATAAACATTGATGTTTGGCGTACCTCCGCCGCAAACCGCTGGAAACGCGACTCCGTGCAACACATCCGCCTGTGCGGCATAAACCTTAATGCTGCCCAGCTCGCGCAGCATCTCTTGCACACTCACACCACTGCCACTCTCACATTGGCGCGAACCATCGGATTTATATACTGAGATGCGTTTCTCAGCAGAAGATTGGCCGTCTGAAACTGCGCAGGCGGTTAGAAGCAGAGCGGTCAATAAAAAAGATAAAGATTTTGAAGGCATGGAAATTTCCTAATTTAGTCGGAAGGTTAATTTATTTTCTATTTTTTGAAATGACTTTTTATTAATTTAGTTAGCTTATTAAATTCATCCGTATTTTCTAAATTTTTCCAGACAAATTTACTATAACGGTTACGGTCAAAACCTTGTTAATTTCTTTTAAAAAGTCAAATTACATCTTTATCAGCAATAATCAATAAATCAGCACAGAGCCTTAAGCCATAAGATCATACCTGACGAAAAGCCTTTTCTAACTCTTGATTATTTTGGATATGAAACTTAGCTTCACATAATATACTCGCCTGCTCATACCCTTTCCGTGTTTTGCTTAACAAGACATAATCGGGATAAACTTTTTCACCTCACCCCATTTTTACAGTTAATTGCCTTACCCAAGATTTCTGATTATCCAAATCTTTTAAAAAAGGCTCAATCAGATTGACTTCAACATCACGCTCTGTTTTTAAGAGAGCATTTTTATCATAACTAGGAGCAAATAATTGGGGAAGATTACTTATATCATCGACATTTCTAGCAATCAAATCGATTAAATGATGGTAGTCATCTACCGATAAAGGATAACCATTGATACCTTGAAGATTCTTTTTTATTAATTTGTTTTTTGAAAAATGTTCATCATTTTTTAATAGACTTAATGGAATTGGTGTGATTTTTTGACCATTACTGATATAGATACTGCTATACCAATGAAAAAATGGTGACGCAATACCATCTCTTTCTGCACGCCAAATAGAGTGAATATAACTTCGTGGAGTAAGACAATACATAACAATAATATCTCCACGTTTGGTATCTAAATTACCTTGCCGAAAATGAATAGAAGCTGAGTCAAAATTATCTATCCTTTTTATTACCTACAAACCATACTTGAGTTGGAGGAGGGAGCTCTTGCTTTGAAATGTTTTTTTGAAAGTACTGGGGACAAAAATCATACAAAAATGCACACATTTGTGCCGGACTGAATCTATTTTCTTGTTCAAACTCATTAAGTGCCTTGCATATCGCAAAATAATATTCAAATTTTGCTTGTCTGTCACGTTTAAGCGGCATCAATGGCAAAGCTATGCCAAAACCATCAGCAATAGTGGTTAGCAAATCAGCATTATGAATAAAGAAATAGGGTTTAAAATAATTAGGGGTTTAAACGATAAAGCCAACAAGAAATAGGAACAATATGCTCTAGATACCAAGTTAAATCAGGTTTAATTTCATAATTATCTCCGCTTTCATCACTGAAAACAATCCCATTTTCCGTTAAATTACTCATAATATTATTAACGGATAAATTACTATCTATCTCATAATTCTGATAATTTGAATATACAAATTCATCAACTATATTATTACAACGAATGAAGATTCAGACGGCATTTTGCAGTCGGTGAATTATCTGCACGGTTTGCTGGATGATTTAACCGCGCAAGGCTTTGATCCGCAAAAAATTGCCATTGGCGGATTTTCCCAAGGCGGCGCGATTTCATTGCTTGGCGGATTGCTCTATCCGTAAACGTTGGCCAAGGTGTTCAGCTTATCCAGCTATCTGCCGCAGCCTGATGTCTGGCAGGAAAAACAGACTGATGCAAACCGCAACACACCGATTTTCGCCGCCTAAGGGCATTACGACAACTCGATTCCCTTTGCACACAGCGAATCGGGATATCAGCTGTTAAGTGAAAATCGGGAATTTACTTTGCACCATTATCCGATGGAGCATGAAGTGGCTCAGTTCGCCCGATCAATAACACTTCCGTCAGTCACGCCTATATCTATTATTTAGGCGATGGCGAGATTGCCGAAGCGGTAGGCTCCGGTATTCAAATTCAGCCGCTTGCCGATGCTTTGAAATCTACCACGCTAACCGCGGCATTTCGCCAGCCTGATCTCACTGCTGACGATGTAGCAAAAATCCGCACATTTGCTTATGAAGAGCAGGGAGAAAAATACAATTTTGTCGGTATTGCTAAGCAAGTGCCGTACTCCATCACCCGCCACGCCTGTGATTTACCTGTAATTCCCCGCCACGTACGCCGTTGGTGTATGAACGCACTCACTGTGGTGCAGGTTACGCCATTTTCCAGCGAACGCTTTTTCTGCTCGCAATTTGTAGTCAAGGCCTTTAATCGTACCGGTAAACCGCTTACCGAAACCGAACCAGAATGGGTTAATCCGGCAGATATTTTACATATGCGCGAAGGTGATATTGCCTCCGTCACGCCGATCAGCCGCCTGCAATACGTTGGTCATCTTCAATGCCAAAAAACGCCGTGGAATACCACTTGCGATGTAGCAGAGACGACGCAAAATACAAAGCCCTAAATGATCGACATCGCATTTCAAGTATCTTTGTGCTATTCCCCCAACACCTCAATCAAAAAATCCGCCACCGCCCTCACCTTCTGCGCGTGGCGGACATCTTCGTGCATGACCAAATACATCGGTGCGCTAAACGTGCTGTTTGAATCGACTTGCACAAAATCCGTATCTTCCGCATAACAATCCGGCAGCAGACCGATACCGACTTGTTGCTGAATTGCAGATTTCATCAGTTGGAAATCATTACAAACAAAGCGCACGGTTTTGCCGGTGAGTTCCGTTTGTAGCCAATCGCCGTGCGTGCCGCTTAAATTCAGGCTCATATATTGTCGTTTTTCAGACGGCGTGTGCTCAAGATAGTGCGGGTGGGCATACCAATAATAATGCACATTGCGCAGGCGTTTGGCGACTAAATCATCTTGTTGCGGTTTGGCGATACGTAGAGCGATATCAGCTTGGCGCTGGTGCAGATTGCTGACGCCCGATTCGCTTTGCAGCACTAGGCGGATATTGTTGAAACGTTGGTAAAACGCCCCTAAGTGCGGTGCAATCAGCCCCTTTGCGACAAAGGGTGGTATAGACACCGCTACTTCGTCAATGGACTGACGGCTGTCTTTTGCGGTTTGGGTGAACTGGTGAATATTCAGTTGCAGCTTTTTCGCCTCGTCATACAGGCGTTTGCCTTCATCGGTGAGCAGATAGCGTTTGTTGATGCGGTCAAACAGATGCACCGCCAGCTGTTTTTCCAACCGTTCAATACGGCGGGAAACGGTAGAGTGCTCCACTTCAAGAGCGTTGGCTGTGGCGGTGAGGGTCTGTTTTTCGACTAACAGAATAAAGTAGTGTAGGTCGTTCCAGTCAAGATTCATAGTTTTATTGTGCATAAATAAACATTAATGCGAATTTTAAGCCTGTTATCGTGCAAAAACAAGATATAAAATGCACCGAACTTAAACGAACACGAAGTGCTGGAATTAAGCCTTCAAACAGGAGCTTTAAAATGAACACAATCAAAATTGAAATGTATTCCGACTACGCTTGCCCGTTTTGCTATATCGGTCAAGGTTATTTAGAACAGGCATTGGCGCAATTCGAGCATGCAGACGATGTGGAAATCGTGCACAAAGCCTACGAGCTTTACCCGGATATGACCAATGAAGTGACCAGCACCACGCAAGGCCGTATTGAGTGGAAATACCGCAAAACCCCGGAAGGTGCGATTGAAATGATCCGCCATATCGAAGGTTTGGCACAACGAGCGGGAATCAATATGGATTACGAACACATGCAAAACACCAATACCTTTGAGGCGCACCGTTTAACCAAATTTGCCGAAAGCAAAGGCAAAGGTGCGGAAATGTACGCGCGTTTGATGAAAGCCTATTTCACCGACAACCTGCCGTTGGCAAAACGTGAAAACTTAGTGCAGTTGGCAACGGAAATCGGTTTGGATAAAGCCGAAGTAGAAACCTTTCTAGACAGCGATTTATTTGCCGATGCGGTACGCGGTGATGAAAATCAAGCCAAACAAATCGGTGTACAAGCCGTACCGTTTTTTATGGTTAATGGCGAAATTCCGGTTGCCGGTTCACAACCGCCTGCACAGTTCTTAGCATTGCTGAAACAGGTTTATCAAGAAAACAACGCACAATTTGCCGAAGGCGCAAGCTGTGGGATTGATGGTTGCCATTAAGATTTAAACAATAGATAAAGAGAAAAAACAATGAAAAAAACGATTTTAACCACACTATTGGCATTGACTTTAAGCGGTACCGCGATGACTACTCAAGCTGCGCCGACCCATACACCGGCGAAAAATGCCGTACCGATGCAATTAACCCAAGTGCCGGGCTATTACCGTCAAATGTTGGGCGATATTGAAGTAACGGCATTGTATGACGGTGCTGCGTCATTGGATTCTGCTTTGTTCGCCAATTACAGCAAATTAAGCCAGGCCGAATTAGAGGCGATGATTAATCACGAATTTTCCCCGCGTACGGCAACCGGCGGCGTGGATACGGCGATTATTGCGTTTTTGGTCAACACGGGCGACAACCTGATTTTAGTGGATGCCGGTAAAGGTGATGTGCAAGCCCCTATTTTTGTGGATGAAAAAGGCTCGTTGTTAAAAAGCTTAGAGGCTGCCGGTTATCGCGCGGATCAAGTCGATGTGATTTTACCGACTCATATGCACGCGGATCATTTCAGCGGTGTCACGGTGGACGGCAAAATGGTGTTCCCAAATGCCACGATTTATTTGCCGAACCAAGAGAAATCTTTTTGGTTAGATACCCCGATGGACAAAATTTCCGACAATGCGAAACCGTTTGTGCAATGGGCACGTGAGGCGGCTGCGCCTTATCTCAAAGCGGATAAAGTGAAATTCTACAATGCCGGTGATGAAGTGATTCCGAATGTGAAATCCATCCCATTATTCGGTCATACCCCGGGACACAGCGGTTTTGAATTTGAATCAAAAGGCAAAAAAATGCTGGTATGGGGTGATTTAATGCACAACCACGCGATTCAGATGCAGCACCCTGAAGTGGCAGTAGATTTTGATGCCGACTCTATTTCTGCGCGCAAAAGCCGTCTGAAAATGCTGCCTGAAATTGCCAAAGGCGAAATTTTGGTTGCCGGTGCACATTTACCATTCCCAGGTTTAGGCCATATCCGTGAAACCAAAGACGGCGGCTATCGCTGGATTCCGGTGGAATATACGTTGATTCGCAAAAAATAAGCAAAAACCGACCGCTTGCAGCCCCAAAATTAAAATAGCTGCGTTGAGCTCGTTTGCCGTACTACTGTCTGCACTCGCCCGCCTTGCTCTTTTAATTTTGGAATTTGGGGCAAGAGCGGTCTTTTTTATAGGAGTTTGATATGTCTTTTGCAAAACACCGCGGCGAATGGATTTTATTTGCTGCTACTATTGCCGCCGCGCTCGGTTGGTTATTTTCAAAAAGTGCGATTGCCGAATTACCGGCGGTAATGTTCGTCAGCCTGCGTTTTTCCGCAGCCGCCTTATTATTCCTGCCGTTTGCGTGGAAACAGTTGCGCGGTTTAAACAAACAGCAATGGAAACAAAGCGCCCTCGTCGGTTTGTCGTTCAGCCTGTATTTATTTTTCTGGGTATTGGGCGTGAAATTTACTACTGAACTGGGAAAAGGTGCATTCTTATTAAGCTTGGCGATGCTTGCCGCACCGTTGATTGCGTGGCTGATTTATAAAATCCGTCCGATTCCGCAATTCTGGCTCTCGTTGCCGATTGCCGTAGCCGGTATGTATTTTTTAGCCTCCGGCGGTGCGGGTGGCAGCAGTAGCGGCGGTGTGCAATTAGACACAATTTTCTTCTTATTGACCGCACTTTGGGCAGGGATTCAATTTGTATTGAATGCGCGTTATTCACAAAATGTGCCGGTGTTGGCACTCACCACTATTCAACTGGGGATGGTCGGCCTTTCTTGCGGCATTTACGCCTTAATCGTCGAACCGATGCCTGCTCATATCGGCGGTACAACTTGGATGTGGCTGGGGTTAAGCGTATTAATCGGCACGAATGCCCGTTTCTTGCTGCAAACCTTGGGGCAAAAATTAAGCGATATCGGCAACGGCGCGTTGATTATGATTTTAGAACCGGTTTGGACAATGCTGCTCAGCGTGATTTTTATGTCAGAAATTCTCTCTACTTCAAAAATTATCGGCTGCGTGTTTATTTTGGCAGCGTTGGTGTTGTATCGTTTAAATATCAGCAAAATCAGACATCTGTTCCGCAGTAAAAAATAAAATTTTTAATGGCTCATTCTGAGTAGGATGCTATTATTTATACAATCATAAAACAATAATTAAGGAGCATAACATGGCAAAATTCCGTTATCTGACAGAACCCTTTCAAGTCAAGAATCTACAACTAAAAAACCGCGTGGTGATGCCGCCTATGTGTCAATATGTGGCGAAAGACGGTGTGGCGAATGATTGGCATTTTGTGCATTATGTCAGCCGTGCCGTTGGCAGGGTGGGCTTGATTATTATTGAAATGACCAATATCGCACCGAACGGGCGTATTTCACCGAACTGCTTAGGCTTGTGGAATGACGAGCAACAACAGGCACTTAAACGCATTGTGGATGCCTGCCACGCGCAAAGTGCAAAAGTGGCGGTACAAATCGGCCACGCAGGGCGTAAAGCCTTGGGTAGCGATGATGTTGTGTCGTCGTCCGCCATTATTCAAAATGAAAGTGTTACCAGCGATAAAACTCAATGGACGTATCAAACCCCGCGTGCATTAAGCACGGAAGAGGTTGAGCAGACCGTGCAGTTATTCCAAAACTCGGTGAAACGTGCGGTTGAAATTGGCTTTGACGCCATTGAAATTCACGGTGCGCACGGCTATTTGATCCACCAATTCTATTCGCCGAAAATGAATCAGCGCACGGATAAATACGGCCAAGATAAATGCTTGTTCGGTGTGGAAGTGATTCAGGCAGCCAAAGCGGTGATGCCGTCTGATATGCCGCTTTTTATGCGTATTTCTGCGCAAGAATACAGCGATGACGGTTTTTCTGCTGAGTATGGCGTCGAAGTGGCAAAACGCTTTTCGGATGCTGGTGCGGATGTGTTGGATGTGTCGGGCGGCGGTGACGGTAATTTGAATAAAGATTTCGCCCCAACTGTGGCAGCCGGTTATCAGGTGTATTTGGCGAGAATGGTAAAACAGGCGACCGGCAAACCGGTGATTGCGGTGGGTATGCTTGAGGATCCGGCATTGGCGGATTATGTGTTGGGTTCGGGCGATGCCGATTTGGTCGCTATCGGTCGCGGTTTATTGCGTGATCCGTATTGGCTGCTGAATGCGCAATACCGCCAAAACGCGAAAGACGGCAAACCGTTGGAATTTGTGCCGACCCCTTATGCGCGGGGATTTTAATTGATGCAGTATCCGAAACCTGTGATTTTAAATGTAAAGTGCGGTGGAATCCTGCGTGATTTTGCTGCACGGCTTAACCACATCAGGCGAGATGTTTACGCCTGTTGCGCGCTACTTGCAACAGTATTTGCCAAACACCCGCTTTGTGCTGCCGACCGCACCCAAATGCCGCGTCACTTGGGCGGATAATCAAATCGTGACCGGTTGGTATAACTTACAAGGCGATAATTTTACCCTTATATTATTAATTGTTTCTGAATCTAAAAAATATCCATGCAAATCTAATTCGAATATCTTTGGATTAACCTTCTCAAATAATTTGATTGCTTTTTTACCCTTATCGCTTTCTATATAGTTTTGCCAAATAAATGGATTCACTTTCATGAATTAATTTTATCCTTTATTTTATTTATTTGAGATTACAAGTTTTCAGACGGCCTTCGATCCCTAAAGGCCGTCTGAACCATATTCACCGCTTTCTTGCGGCTTATGTCCTTTGCGCTCTGCTTTCCTCGCATCGCGCATGGCTTTTAGAACGGCTTCTTTTTGGCGGGCTTTTTTCAGCCATACTTCCCATTGGTTTGGTGTTTCCAAAGTGATGCGGCCGATTTGGCCGTCACGGAAATCGGTGAGGATATTTTCAGCGGCTTTTTGGTAATTGATGCGGCCGCCGCCGAGTAAAGAACCGCGCTTTTTGGCAACCCATTCAAACCATGCCACATCGTCCCAATGGCTGCTGGAATCTTTGTCGGCTTGGTAGCGTTCCTGCAGCAGAGGCAGATAATGGCGGCGCAGGTAGTCTAAAAGTTCGAGTACGACTTCTTCTTCGTCCAATGCATTGCGGCCGACCGCACCGCTGGCGGCCAAGTTGTAGCCGGATTCTTCAACGATGATTTTCGGCCACAGCATACCGGGGGTATCGTAAAGCCAGAAATCGTCGGCGAGAAACAAGCGTTGTTCGGCTTTGGTGATGCCAGGTTCGTTGCCGGTTTTGGCAGATTTTTTACCGATCATACCGTTGATTAAAGTGGACTTACCAACATTGGGAATGCCGCAAATCAACACGCGCAAAGGTTTGCCGATACCGCCGCGGTTGGGCATCATTTTGCGGCAGGCTTGGGTGATTTTGACATGCGCACCTTTTTCGGATGAATCAAGTGCGATGGCTTGGGTATCGGTTTGGCTGTTGTAGTGGTTGGTCCAGACTCGGGTACGCTCCGGGTCGGCAAGGTCTTGTTTATTGAGGATTTTCAGTTTTGGCTTGCCATGCGACAATTGCGCCAATAAAGGGTTTTCGCTTGAGGCAGGCAAACGTGCGTCAAGCATTTCGATGACCATGTCGACGGTTTTAATGCGGTCGCCGATGGCTTTTTTGGCCTTGTTCATGTGGCCGGGGAACCATTGGATTGCCATGTTGTGCTTTCTGTAATTGGGTGTTTTTTAAGGCGGCTGATTCAGCATGAAAGGCCGTCTGAAAAAGGATTTTAACCTTTTCAGACGGCCTTTGGTATGTTTCGTGCTTACATGTTGCCGGTAATGTAGCGGTAATAGCCGGCTTCATCCATGCATTGTTCCAGTGATTTTGGCTGTCTGCCTTGTTTGGCATCGTGCTTGGCTTGGGAAATGCAGGTTCGCTGCTGGCGGGCAACGTCGCTTTCGCTCATGCCGGATTGATGCCAGCGGTAAGGCGTAACGGTAGCGGCGTTGCAGCCGGCCAGCAGTAGCGCGGCGTATAATGGAAACACGGTTTTTGCAGTCATCATTTTGTCCTTATTTTTTTATGGAGGCCGTCTGAAAATCAGCGGCCGGCAAGGTTTTGCGCTTGGCGGTGGCGCACTATCAATTCGTATTTCCCGGCCAGGCGTTCGGCCAGTTGTTCTACCACATATACGGAGCGGTGTTGCCCGCCGGTACAACCGATGCCGATGGTGACGTAGCTGCGGCTTTCCTGCTGCATGCGCGGCAGCCAGCGGTTGATAAACTGATCGATGTCGTTCACCATTTCCTGCACCAGCGGCTGCTGATCCAGATAATCCTGAATTTCTTTGTTCATACCGTTAAACGGACGCAATTCAGGATCATAATAAGGGTTGGGCAGGCTGCGCATGTCAAACATAAAATCGGCATTGTTCGGCACGCCGTATTTGAAGCCGAACGATTCCAAAACCACCAATAAACCGCGGCGTTCGATGTTGAGCCATTGTTGTACGGCATGACGCAATTGCTGCGCGTTCATTCTCGAAGTGTCAATGCAATAGGCCATCTGGCGCAACGGGAACAGCCATACTCGCTCTTCATGCAAACTTTCGAGCAAAGTCAGGTTATGGCCCGATAAAGGGTGGCCGCGGCGTGTTTCGGAAAAGCGGCGTACCAATACACTCTCTTCCGCTTCAATAAACAACACTTCAACCTGATGGCCTTGGTTGCGCAAATATTGGATTTGCGCTTCGACCTGATCAATGTCGATTTTGGAACGGATATCGACACTCACGCCCAAACTGCCCACTTCATCGCGTTCGACGTGATGCAATACCAAAGACGGCAGCAATTCCAAGGGCAGATTATCGACACAGTAATAACCTAAGTCTTCCAGTTGTTTGAGAGCAACAGATTTTCCCGAACCGGAAAGACCGCTAATTAATACTATTTTCATGACTTTGTTCGTTTTCTTTCAGCAGCATTTGATGGCGTTCTAAAAATTCTCGGGTGCTGTCTTTTCCGCGCAACTGCAAAATATAATTGCGCACCGCAGCTTCAACCAATACCGACAAATTCCGGCCGACTGCCACGGGCAGCATAACGGATCGGACATTGACGTTGAGAATGGATTCGGTTTCGGTACGGATACTCAAGCGGTCGAGCTGCTTCATGTATTCGTCATCGGCCGGAATCAGGTTAATAATTAATTGTAAGATTTTTTTCGGGCGAATCGAAGTTTCGCCGAAGATATGACGGATATTCAACACACCCAAACCGCGCACTTCCAAAAAATCGCGCAGCATCGGCGGGCAGCGGCCTTCCAAAACTTCGGGGCCGGTGCGGAACAATTCGACGGCATCATCGGCAATCAAGCTGTGGCCGCGTGAAATTAGCTCTAAGGCCAATTCACTTTTTCCCAAGCCGGAATGGCCGGTAATCAAGACGCCTATTTCAAATACATCCAAGAAAACACCGTGTTTGGTAACCGAAGTGGCCAGCGTGCGTTGCAGGTAAATCCGCAAAACATCCATCAAATACGGGCTTTCCAACTTAGATGTGAGCAGCGGAATACTGTTGGTATGGCAATAGTCGCGCAATTTTGGCGACACAGGCAAACCGTTGGCTACAATCACCAAAGCCATCGGAATATCGAACAATTCGCCGAAATCATAATTCAATTCACCCGATTCCAAGCGTTTGAGGTATTCGGCTTCGGCCACACCGACTACTTGAATCTGGTTGGGATGGATAAAATTCAAATGGCCGACCAGCGCCAAAACGGGCTTGTCGGCCTCAACACCGATGCGGTTGTCCGCGCCTGAATTGCCTGCGGCCCAAGCCAGTTGCAGCTTGTGCTGATTATCGGAATACAGACGGCGGACAGAGATGCTCGGCATGGTTACCCTTCCGTCAATAATTTTTGCACTTCTTCGGCACCGGAAGCCGTCATCAGTGCTTCGCGCACGGCTTTTTGGGAAAATTTTCCGGCCAGTTTCGACAACACTTCCAAATGCTCGCCGGTGGCATTTTCCGGCACCAACAACACAAACACCAGCGACACCGGCTTGCCGTCGGGGGCATCAAAAGGAATCGGCTCTTTGGTGCGGATAAACGCACCAACTGCCTTTTTCACGCAGGCATCGCGACCGTGTGGAATCGCCACACTTTGCCCCAAACCGGTCGTACCCAATTTTTCGCGGGCAAACAGGCATTCGAACACATCTGCCCGCGGCAGCCCTGCTTCGTTTTCCAACAACAGGCCAGCTTGCTCAAACAAGCGTTTTTTGCTGCTGACTTCCACATCCAATTTAATATGGGACAACGGTAGAATTTCGCCAATCAGGCTCATAGGAATCTCTTTTAAGAGGTAGCAAAACAAGATGGAATTGTACCGACAGTCGGCGTAAATCTCAATCCTGTGCGTACAATTTACATTAAAAAGACTGACGTTTTCGGACGGCATTTTAATGATTTTTAACATTGCCACCTTATTTCATCAAAATCTTAAACCTTTGAAATAAAATGATAATTAAAATATTTTATCTTATCCGCATACTATTGCTGCAACCGTAGGTTTGAATCGGGCGCGGCAGGTTTTTCAAATTCCGCCAACGCTATTTTTGCTGCCCAAATTATTCTATTCGAAAAATACCTGCCATTACAGACGGATATTTTTCAGACGGCCTCAAGACCGGCCTTCCATTTTAAATCAGCTGCCACAAATAATGGCCGACCAAGCCTAAAAACCAAGCCAAACCTATGCGGTTGTTTTCCAAAAAGGTATGGAAACATACTTGGCGGTCGCGTGTTTTAATCGCGTGGTATTGATTGGTCTGCCACCAAGCGGTAATCGGCAGCACCAGCCAATAAGGCCACGTCGCGCCGATTTTCAAGCCCAATACGGCCATTAATACGGTAAACCAAAGATGGCACAACATCACCATCGCAATATCATGCCGGCCGAAAGTCACAGCCGATGTTTTGATACCGATTTTCAAATCGTCTTCTTTATCCGCCATGGCATAAATCGTGTCGTAAGCCAAGGTCCATAAGGCATTGGCGACAAAAATCAGCCACGCGACCGGCGGCACGGTATTGGTAATCGCGGCAAACGCCATGGGAATACCGAATGAAAATGCCAGGCCCAAATAAAATTGCGGAATCGGAAAAAAACGCTTGGTAAACGGATAAGTCATTGCCAAGAACAAAGCCGGCAAGCTCATCAGCCAAGTCAGTCCATTCATCGGCACTAAGCACATGGCTGCCAGCAAACACAAAATCAAGGTCAGCAACAAAGCTTCGGGCTTGGTGACTTGTCCGCGGGCAAATGGGCGGTTTTTGGTGCGTGCTACCGCACTGTCGAAATTGCGGTCGGCCAAATCGTTAATCACGCAACCGGCGCTGCGCATAAGAAATGTGCCGATGGTGAAGGCGAAAAAAATGGTATGTCCCGGATAGCCTCTGGCGGCCACCCACATTGCCCAGTAAGTCGGCCAAAGCAATAATAAAGTGCCAATAGGTTTTTCCACGCGCATGAGCCGCGCGTAAATCAATATGCGCCCGACCGCGTAGCGTGGTAAAAAGCGCAGGAGTAATCGTCTTATGTTCATGTGCGGATGGGAAAATCAAGGAATCATGGCAAACGGAATATTATGTTTTCAAACACATTTTATTTGACATTATAGTCTAAACCGTGCGGAATGATTTGTTTTTAGGTATTCATCCGGCTCATTTTTTACTGCTGCATAATGAAGACCGGCTGTGAAACGCTGCTTTACCTAGGTGGAAAAAGGCCGTCTGAATGTTTCAGACGGCCCCTCATATTTCAAGATTATAATTCAATGCCTTTTAAAGCCGCCACGGTATTGATGTCTTTGTCACCGCGGCCGGACAAATTCACCAAAATGACTTGGTCTTTGGCCATTTTTGGCGCATTTTCAACCGCCCAAGCCAAAGCGTGGCTGGATTCCAAGGCCGGAATAATGCCTTCAAACCGACACAATAAATCAAAGGCATTCAAGGCTGCCTCATCACTGGCAACGGTATATTCCACGCGGCCGATGTCGTGCAGGTAGCTGTGTTCGGGACCGATGCCCGGATAATCCAAACCGGCAGACACCGAATGCGTACCCAAAATCTGGCCGTCTTCATCCTGCATCAAATAGCTGCGGAAACCGTGCAACACGCCAATCGGCGCACCAGACGTAATCGGTGCGGCGTGTTCCGGCGTATCCATACCGCGGCCGCCTGCTTCCACGCCCACCAAACGCACGTTTTCTTCAGTGATATACGGATGGAACAAACCGATGGCGTTCGAACCGCCGCCAACACAGGCCACCGCCACATCAGGCTGGCGGCCGACAGCTTCCTGCATTTGCTTTTTAGCTTCGTTACCGATAACACATTGGAAATCGCGCACCATTTCAGGATACGGGGCAGGGCCGGCAGCGGTGCCGATGATGTAGAAAGTATCATCTACACGCGCCACCCATTCCCGCATCGCTTCGTTCATCGCGTCTTTCAGCGTGCGGCTGCCGCTTTCTACGCCGACTACGTTGGCACCCAATAATTTCATACGGAACACGTTCGGCATTTGGCGTTGGATGTCGTCCGCGCCCATATACACATCACAAGTCATGCCGAAACGCGCGGCCACGGTGGCCGAAGCCACGCCGTGCTGACCGGCACCGGTTTCTGCAATCATGCGTTTTTTACCCATGCGTTTGGCCAGCAGCGCCTGACCGATGGTGTTATTCACTTTATGCGCACCGGTGTGGTTCAAATCTTCACGTTTCAGCCAAATCTGCGCGCCGCCCAAATGTTCGCTCAAACGACCGGCATGGCAAACTGGGCTGGGACGGCCGACATAATGTTTCAAATCATGCTCGAATGCCGCCCAAAATTCAGGATCCTGCTTCGCTTGGGTATACGCCTGTTTCAACCCTTCCAGCGCGGGAATCAACGTTTCCGGTACATAAAGGCCGCCGTGTCTGCCGAAAAATCCCTGACTGTCCGGTGCGTTATAGTTTTGCATGAATGAATTCCTTTGTGTGGTTCAGACGGCCTTTAGCGCAACAGGCCGTTTGGAATAATGATATTTATTAATGAATGCCGATTATACACATATTTTCCGCCTGAATGCGCGTGTCGGCATACAAAAAATCAATGTTTTTCAGACGGCCTCCAGCAAACCGGCGAATTCGAAAAACACCCGATACGCTGCCGTTTTCCTGTCAAAGCTTAAGGGATAGGCGCGCGAAGTGGAAGGCAGGCGCGTGAGCGTCAAGGCGCGGTCTTGGTAAACATAACCGATGGTTTCACCTGTTTTCGGCATGGCGGTTTTTTCAGGCAGCAGACCGAGCAGCACTTCCGTGGCCTTACCGCCGGTGGTAAATAAATGCCTGCAATGCGGCAGTTTCTGCAACACTGCCGCCAAATCCACCGTTTCGACCACTTTCAAAAATTTGTCTGAAGCATTGTCGTGCTCACGAACTGCTTTCCATACAGTCGGACAGGAGGCAATGCCGCGCTCGTGCAAAAAGGCAATAATCTTTTCCGCATCAAAGGTTTTTTCAGACGGCCTTTGAAAATGCGTTTTGTCGCCAAAAAACACTTCGCCGTAAATACGCCACATATCGTTTTGAAAATTAGGGTAATGAAACTGCATGGCGCGTTTGTCGTCTTTGGGCGGAAACGTACCCATCATCATCACACTGGCGTTGGGCGGCAGAATCGGTGGAAACGGATGGGTTTCGATAATCGGTTGCATGCTCACGGCTGCCCACCTGCTTGTGCTGCAGCTTTTAAAAAAGCCGCTATTTTCGCCACATCTTTAATGCCGCCACTGCTTTCCACGCCGCCGGACACGTCCACAGCCGCCGCGCCGCTGATTCTGACTGCTTCGGCCACGTTGTCCGCAGTCAAACCACCTGCCAACACCCACGGTTTGCCGCGGTAATCAGTGAGAAGCTTCCAGTCAAACGGCAAACCCGTGCCGCCGTATTCGCCGGGGTGATAGGCATCAAACAACAGCGCGCGTGCATTGGGGAATTTGCCCGAGGCCGTATGAATGTCTTCCTCACCTCGCACCCGCACGGCCTTCAAATAAGGGCGGCCGAACTGGCGGCAAAATGCATCATCCTCATCGCCGTGAAACTGAATCATACCAACCGGTACTTGGCGCAAGGTTTCGCGGATTTGTCCGGCCGTTTCATTCACAAACAAAGCCACCACTGTCACAAACGGCGGCAAAGCGGCAACAATTGCCTGCGCCTGTCTGATGTCGACTGCGCGTTTACTCTTGGCGAAAAACACCAGCCCGACGGCATCAACGCCTAATTGCGCCGCCGCATATGCATCTTCCGGACGGGTAAAACCGCAGATTTTGGTTCGGATTCGGGTCATGGGTATTCCTCAACATTCGGCTTTTCAGACGGCCTATTATAAAGCAAAGGCAGTCTGAAAAATAAACCGTTTTTTGCAGTGCATCATGAATCCGGCTCCAATTACACATTACAATATCACTTTTTCAGATGGCCTCATTATGAATTATCTTGCTTGGAACGGCATTCCCACCCTTACCGAACTCACCCGCACGCTCGATAGCCACGCCAAACCAATTTATTGGGCGGTGTGCCTGCCTACGCGTGAAATACCGTTATTCAGGCCGTCTGAAAACCCTAGTGCTTTAGAGCAAAGCTTGGCCGAATCGATTAAGCGCAAAATCGGCTGCCTGCAATTTAATGCGATGAATGTGTTGTTGAACGTGTTGCCCGATGTGCATTTGTGGCTGGCACCGTCTGAAAGTGCTGCCGATATTCAATCGCATTTCCCACAAGCCTTACAATGGCAAACCACACCTGTGGAACAACGCGAGACCGCTGTAAAACCGTGGTTCAGCCCGATTGAAAGCAAGGCAAAACCAACAAACGCCATCGTTATCGGCGCAGGCATAGCCGGTGCGGCAACGGCGCGGGAGCTGGCCGACCACGGCGTGCGCGTGACCGTACTTGGAGCCAGTCACACCGCCTGCGCCGGTTCGGGTAACCGTCAAGGTTTGCTTTATGCCAAAATTTCGCCGCATCCGACCGAACAAACGGAATTGCTGCTGGCAGGTTACGGCTACACGCGACAGCTGTTGGCCGGTTTGCTGCCCGAACAACACTCGTGGGGCGGCAACGGCGTATTGCACCTCAATTTCAACGAAACCGAGCGCAAACGCAATCAGCTGCTGGGTTTGCAGCACCATCATGCGCATTTATACCGCCATGTCAGTGCCGGACAGGCAGCAGAAATTGCAGGCATTGCCATCCGTTCGGACGGCCTCTATTGGCCTCAAGGCGTATGGCTCAATCCGCCTGCATTGGTATGCGCCTTATTGAATCATCCCTTGATTGGGGTACACGAACACGCACCGATAGGTTCGACTAAATTTGACGGCACGGCTTGGACCGCACACACGCCGCAAGGCCGCTTCACCGCCGAACACCTGATTTACTGTATGGGCGCGCACAGCCCGAATGCGCCCGAGCGCAATGTTTCCGCTCTGCCGTTGCGCCAAATCCGCGGCCAAACCGGTGTCGCCGCGGCAAGCGCGTTGTCAGCCAAACTGCGTTGCGCCTTATCGGGTGAAAGCTACATCAGTCCGGGCTGGCAGGAACAGCACTGCTACGGCGCGACTTTTGTGTTAAACAGCAACGATGAAACATGGCACCCGCAGGAAGAATCCGAAAACCGCGCCGCTTTACACACCTTAAACGCCGACCTGGCCGACTCGCTGTTTTCAGACGGCCTCAATCCTTTGGCAGAATCCAAGGGACATGCCGCCTTGCGCTGCGACAGTTTGGACCATCTTCCGATGTTGGGTGCAGTAGGCGACATCGCTGCCATGCAGCAGGTGTATGCCAAATTAGCTTTAGACAAACACTACCGCCTCAACACCCCCTGCCCTTACCTGCCCAACGTCTGGATCAACACCGCCCACGGCACGCGCGGTTTGGCAACCGCACCGATTTGCGCCGCATCGCTGGCTGCGGACATCTTAAACCTGCCGCAACCTTTGTCACCACGTTTAAAAGCGGCTCTGCATCCCAACCGCGCCGTGATTCGTGCCATTATCCGCCATCAGCCGCTGCTGTCCGCCAAAGCCGTCTGAAAAAATAAGGGGCTGAAGCAGATTGGCCGTCATGTCAGACGGCAAAAATAAAGATAACCATTGCAAATTAACAAAGAATGTCCAAAGAAAACTCCTCCGGTTTTTCGTACCGGAAGCCACCGCCCGTGCAGCCGCTGATATTTTGGGTATCCAACCCGGTTGGGCTATGTTGTCCTACCGCAAAACCCGCCAAGCGGCTGCCTGTCATTTGGCGCAGGAAGCCGGCGGGGTTTTCAGAGGCCCTACCGGGCCGGACGGGGGTTATTTCGGCGGTCGGCGCAAGGGCAAACGCGGCCGCGCGGCAGCAGGAAAAACGGCGGTATCCGGCACCTTAAAGCGTCAGGGAAAGGTTGGTACCGCCGTTGCAGGGGATAACGGAAAGGATGCCTTATTTCCGGTTATCAAACAGCAAACAACACCTGACAGCATTGTTTATACCGGTAGTGACAGGGGCTGTGGCGTGCTTGATGCGGGGCAGGTTCAGGCATCAGCGCATCAACCGTCCACAGCTTTTTGCAGACTGTCAAAACCCTATCGGCGGTATTGGAAATTGTTGGAACCGGGCGAAGTGCGTCTTGCGCAAATACAATGGGGTTGGCCGTAAACCTTTCCCGCTGTCCTTGTTGAAAGGATGCAGATTCCGGCTTTAACTTCGGCACACCGTCCGGGCAGCTTGAAATGCTGCGGCAATGGTGTGATGTTTGGGGTTAATCTATGTCAGCCCCAAAAATAATCCTTTCAGACGGCCTTGGTGCTGTCTTAAACGGCCGATTTCCCTTAGAATACCGCCTGAAGAAATTATTAAAGTATGATTTGCATTATTCAAAGAGACTGAAACGCCATGAATTTACACCAAACCATCGCACACGAAGCCGAAGCCGCTTTTGCCGCTGCCGGTATTGCCGGCGCGCCTGTTGTGTTGCAACCGGCCAAAAATGCCGATTTCGGCGATTTCCAAATCAACGGCGTGATGGGCGCAGCCAAACAGGCCAGGCAAAACCCGCGCGAATTGGCGCAAAAAGTGGCCGATGCGCTGGCCGGTAACGCCGTTATCGAATCTGCCGAAGTGGCCGGTCCGGGCTTTATCAACCTGCGTTTACACGCTGATTTTTTGGCACAAAACATTCAGACGGCCTTAACCGATGCCCGCTTAGGCATGGCTGGAAATACCGTACCGAAAACCGTGGTCATCGATTATTCTTCGCCGAACTTAGCCAAAGAAATGCACGTCGGCCATTTGCGTTCCAGTATCATCGGCGACAGCATTTCGCGCGTATTGGAATTTTTAGGCGATAAAGTCGTCCGTCAAAACCACGTCGGCGACTGGGGGACACAATTCGGCATGCTGGTGGCCTATATGGTGGAGCAGCAAAAAGACAATGCCGCTTTTGAGCTTTCCGATTTGGAACAATTCTACCGTGCCGCCAAAGTGCGCTTTGACGAAAGCCCTGAATTTGCGGATACCGCGCGTGAATATGTGGTAAAACTGCAAGGCGGTGATGAAACGGTAAAAGCGTTGTGGAAACAGTTTGTTGAGGTTTCCTTAAGCCATGCGCAAGCGGTTTACAACACTTTGGGCTTGAAACTGCGCCCTGAAGATGTGGCAGGCGAATCCATCTACAACAACGATTTGCAGCCAGTAGTCGATGATTTGGTGGTGCAAGGTTTAGCGGTTGAAGACGGCGGCGCGAAAGTGGTGTTTTTAGATGAGTTTAAAAACAAAGACGGCGAACCAGCGGCGTTTATCGTGCAAAAGCAAGGCGGCGGTTTTCTTTATGCATCCACCGATTTGGCCTGCTTGCGCTACCGTGTGGATACATTAAAAGCAGATCGCTTATTATATATTGTAGATCATCGGCAAAGTTTACACTTCCAACAATTATTCAGCACTGCCCGCAAAGCCGGGTATTTACCTGATAATGTAGCCGCTGAATTTATCGGCTTTGGTACCATGATGGGGAATGACGGCAAACCGTTCAAAACCCGTTCGGGCGATACGGTGAAGCTGGTGGATTTGCTGGACGAAGCGGTAGAGCGCGCCACTGAATTGGTGCAAAGCAAAAACCCTGATTTAAGCACGGAAGAAGTTGTCCAAATCGGCCAAACGGTCGGTATAGGCGCAGTGAAATACGCCGACTTAAGCAAAAACCGTACCAGCGATTATGTGTTTGATTGGGAAGCGATGTTGGGCTTTGAAGGCAACACCGCGCCTTACCTGCAGTACGCTTACACCCGCGTACAGTCGGTATTCAAAAAAACCAACGAAGACGAACGGAATACATCGGCGGCTTTGACCTTGACCGAACCTTTGGAAAAACAACTTGCGCTGGAATTGCTGAAATTTGAGGACGTATTACACAACACCGCCGAGAGCAGCCATCCGCACTACTTGGCCGCCTATCTCTACCAAGTGGCAACACTGTTCTCACGCTTCTACGAAGCCTGTCCTATTTTGAAAGCGGAAGGTCAAGCGCGCAACACCCGTTTGCAACTCTCCAAACTCACCGGCGACACGCTCAAACAAGGCTTGGATTTATTGGGTATTGATACGTTGGATATGATGTAATTAATGCATTAATTACCATCAAGGCCGTCTGAAAAGATATTTTACAGACGGCCTTGATACTATTATGCCGCTTTAATTTTTTAAGATACTTATGAACCGTTATCATCTGATGCCGGCGATTGTCGGCGCTACCTTAATTTGGTCGGGCATTAACCCGAAAGATTACCCGACTTGGGTCTTGGAAGTCACTCCTGCCGTTATTGGTGCGGTTTTGCTGCCGGCTACTTACCATCGCTTCCGCTTCAGTGATTTTGCCTATTGGGTGATGACGTTTCATGCGGTGGTGCTGATTGTCGGCGGGCATTACACTTATGCCGAAGTACCGCTGTTTGACTGGCTGAAAGAACCGATGGGTTGGAAACGCAACAATTACGACAAGCTCGGCCATTTTATGCAGGGCTTCTCACCAGCGGTCATTACAGCGGAAATTTTGTGGCGAAACCAAGTGCTGAAAAGCCACAAATGGTTGGTTTTTCTAACCCTTTGCGTGTGCATGGCCATCAGTGCGGCGTATGAATTGATTGAATGGCTGGTGGCGGTATTGAGCGGCCAAAGCGCAGAAGCGTTTTTGGGCACGCAAGGCTATGAGTGGGATACTCAGGCCGACATGATGTGGTGTGGCATCGGCGCGTGTGTGATGTTAGCTTGTTTGGTGTGGAAAAAGCATTTTGCTACGACGCTGCGTTGAAATTAAATTGAGTAAACAAAGGCCGTCTGAACAAAATGTTCAGACGGCCTTTGTTTAGAATAACTTACTTCACCGCTTCCGGCACGTCTGGAGAATAGTGGCTGATGATGAACCGGTTTTGACCATCCCATTCTAAGTGTAGGTGTAGCGGGCAGGAATCTTTTTACCGTTGGCGTAGGTGAAGGTATAGATACCGGCGTCAAACGCGGTGTTGCAGCCGATTTGGATTTGGCGGCTGTTGACGGCACACGATGGACGGTTTGGCAGCCAATGCACGAAATAATTTTCTTTCTCGGCCGCGGTCAAACGCAGCGTGTTGGATACGGTCGGCAACAAAATCGATTTAGGCGCATAATTGGCCACCACTTTTCGCATCGCCGGTTTTCAAGGCATCGTTCCAGCACCCGAACAACGCGGCGATTTCCGCCTCACTGGTCTTTTTGCAGGCGCGTTCGCCGTGGTGGTATTTGTGTTTATAAGGTTTACCGTGTTTGTGCAGTGCGGCGCAAGAGCTTAAAGCTAAAGTGGCGGATACGGCCATCAGAATGGTAGATTTTTGCAGCATGATTTTCCCCTTTGATTTGCAGACAGATAATTAATGATGTCTATCATCATGATGATTGGCACATCTACTCTAACTGAAAAATTTTTGTTCAGACTACCTTTCCGGTTCGGGTCATAAGGCATGGCGCTAACGCGTCTGTATATTTTAAAGTGGGGAGGGGGGCTGACGCAGATTAGCCCCAAACACCACACCATTGCCGCAGCATTTCAAGCTGCCCGGACGGTGTGCCGAAGTCAAAGCGGAACCTGCATTCTTTCAAAGACAGCGGGAAAGATTTACGGCCAACCCCATTGTATTTGCGCAAGACGCACTTCGCCCGGTCCCAACAATTTCCAATGCCGCCGATAGGGTTTTGACGGTCTGCAAAAAGCTGTGAACGGTTGATGCGCTGATGCGCGAACCTGCCCGCATCAAGCACGCCACAGCCCCTGTCACTACCGGCATAAACA
>NZ_PXYY01000030.1 GCF_003013245.1 Neisseria iguanae | reverse complement strand
AAAGGTATAAATAAAAAGTTAATGGCCAATTCCCTATAGATTTTTAATTTACTGAAAAATAAATAGAAAACAAAAACAGAAATCTGTTTAATATTAAACAAAACGCCCTGAATAAATCAGGGTGCGCCTTTTTACAATATTAAGAAATGTAAATCTATTTGACGGCGCAATACACTATCTTTCTTATTCTATTCACGTGGGTATAAATGCCCAGCCTACGATAATCAATGGTTGTTATAATTTACCCACGCTACGTTTGCTTGGAAGCGAATATCCTTGCGGCTTTGGTGAATACCATACATGGAGAGGCAGCGAGTAAGATTAAAGGGGTGGATCACTTATTAGCCGAACAAAGCGGCTTCAAAGTGCTTTCAGGCGGAAAATACGGCGGCAACAAAGGTTTCGACCGTGTATGGCAGGCGGCAGACGACAACGTGGTGGTGGTCGTGGAAAGCAAACAGATTAGGAGCGGTACGGTGCAGCTGAATCCGAACGGTGCAGGTGGGTATACGCAGATGAGTAGGGAGTGTATGGATGAAGTGGTTAATAACCTTCCTAAAAGTCATCCAACAATCCAAATTATTCGAGAAGCCGAAAGAAAAGGTAAGTTAAGAACAGCTGTTGCCGGTGTAGACCGTCAGACCGGCAAGGCAATTATTTTGCCGGTTGAAGTTCCTTCTAAAACAAATATCAGGAAAAAATAATATCGGCCAATATGGTGACTACACCTAAGTGGTTTAGCTATATTATATATGTTATAAACAGTTATGTAGAAAATTTTGAAAAGGAATGTGAGGAAGCACTATCCTACATAGATGAAAAAAAGGGGGTGCCATTCGCGAGGTCATTCAAAATTTTGTGTCAGCTTAAATTTTACAACCGGATAATGCCGTCCAGCCGGCCGTCAAAACAAACTGCCAACTGCGAGAGCGTCTGCCCCCAGTTTGCAATCGGCATCGTCCATGCCTTCTTACTGGTACTGCTTCAAACGGTTGTGCAGGTGGCACATGAGACGCTGCGGCTGTGTTGCCAAGAGCTTGGAATGGGTGAGTGAATTGGGGCATGCAAAAACTGCTCCTGGTGAAGTTGGTGAGGATGTTCGACTTCTGGGGAGCAGTTCAATGTTTCAGACGGCCTTTATTATGACATGCCGGACTCGGGTATTAACGGATATCCACAAATGCGCTTGAATGCAAATCACGCAGCAGGTTGGTGGTAGCCTGCTGGGCTTTTTGTTGTGAAATGTATTGTCGCACGGCATTGCGTTGGCGCTCTTCCGGTGTGCCGGATTCGCGGATGTCGTTCAGCTTGATGATGTGCCAGCCGAACTGGGTGCGTACCGGAGCGCTGATTTGGCCGGGTTTTAGTTTATGTACGGCATCTTCAAACGGTGCCACCATCATGCCGTCTGAAAACCAGCCCAAATCGCCACCGTCGGCTGCGCTGCCGTCTTGTGAGTATTGGCGTGCCAAGCCGGCAAAATCCGTACCGCTGCGGGCCTGGGTGTAAATTTTGCGGATGCTGCTCTCGGCTGCGGCTGCCGCGTTGTCGGAATCGGCTTTAATGAGAATGTGTTGTGCATTGTATTGGCGCAACGGTTCACCTTCGGGCAGGGTGATGCCTTGTTGCTGCGCGCGGTTGATGAAGCTGGTAACTTCGCTGTCGCTGACGCGGCTGTTTTCCATAATGGCTTGCTGGCGCACTTTTTCGATGATAATACTGTCGCTGATTTCACGGCGGACACGTTTATCGGCATTTTTCAAGGACGGATTTTGTGCAATTACGGCATCGATTTCGGCTTCGCCGGCTTGGATGTTGCGGCGTTTGCCGGCTTGTAAGATTAGGGATTGGTTGACCATTTGCGCCAACACTTGCCGGCGCAGTTCCGAATCGGCAATTTGCGTGCCTTTAGGAAGGTTGCGACGTGCATCAGCCAGCGCTTCGCTGACTTGGCGTTGGGTGATGATGTTGTTATCGACGACGGCCGCGATGCTGTCGGACGCTTTGACATTGGCGGCAGGGGCGGCATTCAGGCTCAGACCGAGTACTACGGCCAGCATTAAAGGTTTCTCGTTCATGGATTCACTACCTCATTGGTTTTGCTGTAGCCTGGAATGGCTAAGCGGAGTTGTTCAAACGGGTTTTGGCCGACGTTGCTCAAATCTTTTAGCTGTAAGTTGAAGAAAACGGCGTTTTTTTTGCTGTTTTCACCGGTTACGTAGCGTTGGGCGACCACGCTTGCGCTCCAGCAGCCGCAATCGCTTTTGTATTCGACGCCGGCCAGCATTTCCAGCGGTTTTTTCACGGTGATTTCGTAGTTGTAGCGGGCAACGGCATATAGGTTTTTGCGCAGTGGCCATTGGGCGGCCAAATCGACTTGGTTTAATTTGTCATACAGGTATTCGCCGTCGTCTTGCAGGTAGATTCGGGCGTTGCGGTTGTATTTGTAGCGCGCGCTTAACACTTTGCCCGGCTCGGGATTATAGCGGATGCCCGCCGCATAGCTTTCGGACTGGTTTTGGTTTTGATTGTAATGGATGTCGAAATCAAAGCGCACGCTGCCGGTAACGTTGCCGTGGGCAAAGGCGACCCAGTCGGAGCGGTTGCGTGCGTATCGGCTCACACTGCCGTCGAGTAAGACGGCATCGGTTTTGAAATAGAATTTCTGACCGATACCGGCACGGAACCATTCTGCCCCGGTTTTAGGGTTGAGAATACGGCTCTGTACCGCTGTTGACAAGCTGTTGGAGGCGTTGATGCGGTCATTGCCCGAGAACAGGTTTTCACGGAACAATTGTTCGTAAGTAAAGCTGTTTTCCGATGTATCCAAGCTTGGCCAGTCGGTTTGCGATTTGGTCGGGATATAGTTGTAGAACAGGCGCGGTTCCAGCGTTTGCAGGTAATCGTTGCCTAGAAATTGCGTATGGCGTTCAAATGTCATGCCGCTGTCGATGCTGACCATTGGCAGTAGGCGGCTGAAATGTCGTCGTCGGCTGCCGTTGAAACTGTCTAAATCATAATAAGTGGCATGCATGCCGACTTTCGGGCGCACATAACCCCAGTCGTTATGGAAATCCCATTTCGCACTCGGATTCAACACGAAACGGTTGCCGCTTTGTTTGTCGTCGTGTTTGAAGCGGGTAAACTGACCGAAAACATTGGCCTGCATATTGTCGAAACTGCGCTGCCAGCGGCCGGACAGGCGCGGCATTAGGGCGTAAGGCTCGTCTTTATGGCCGTATTCGTTGGCCAAGGTTTGATATTTCTGCGCCATCAGAGAGCCGTCGAAATGGCCGCCCCAGTAGGTGTCGTGGTAGTTTAACCATGCTTGGCGGTTGAGGTTGACGTTGTCGGCGATGTCGTTTCGGCCATAGAAATCGCGGTAGTAGTCGTTATCCGATACGCTGTTGAATTCCACGCCGCCGTTCAGTTTCGATGTGAATTGATGGTTGTGGTTCCACTTGAATTGGTAGCGGTTATTGTACTTGCTTTTTTTGTCGTAGGGCATCCATGTGCCGTCAACTTGGCCGCGGTATTTCGGCTCGAGATAGCGCAATTGACCGCCTAAACGCACGCCTCGGCTGGAGATGATGCCCGGTGTGGCGGTAGCATCCAAATTCGGGGCCAAATTCAGGTAATAAGGCAGCGACAGCTTGAGACTGTCTGAGCCGATGGAAATATTCGGCACCAGTAAGCCGCTTTTTCGGTTGCCGTTTAGGGGGAAATCTGCCCAAGGCGTGTACAGCACAGGTACGCCGCCGAACACCAGTGATGCGCCTTTGGCCATGCCGATGCCGGTGGATTGGTCGGCCTCAATACTCTTGGCTTTGATATACCAGCTCGCATCGCCTGGTGCGCAGGTGTTGAATTTGGTGTTGATGAGCTTGTAACGCGCTTTGCTCTGCATTTCGGCTTTTTCGCTGACGCTTTGCAGGCGGCGGCCATCGCGTTCGGCGGCCATGCGGACGTTTTCACTCATGCCCGAGCCGGAGTCTAAATTGTAGTTGATTTGATTGCCGCTCACGATGGAGCCGTTTTGATAAAGCACAAACCGGTTGCCGGCGGTGACGGTGTTGCTGGCTTGGTCGTAATGCGCCCAATCGGCGTTCAATACTTCATTGTTGCGCTCAATGATGACGTTACCTTTGGCCTGTACCTGCACGTTGGTTTGGCCCTCGACGTAATCGGCGGTGATGCGGGTGTAATCGGTCGGCAAAGCCGCTTCACTGCTGTGTTTGACAGTGGTTTTATTTTGTTGTGCCTCGACATGTTCGGCCAAGGTTTCTTCGGTGCAAAACAGACAGGTGCTGCCTAAAGACGAGTCTTCCGCGGTTTCAGACGGCTTGGCCTTTTCGGTGGTTTCGACAATGGCGTGATTGGAAGCAGCAGCCTGTCCTGCCGTATCTTGAGCGGTTTCAATCGGCACATAATCGGCCGCATCCGGCACAAATGCGCCGCCGGTTTGCGCCGCCGCCGCTGTGCTGAAGCCGATGCTTAATGCGATGACCAAAGGTTTGAGTGAAAATAAACGAGCCAAAGTTGCACCTTAAATCGGTTTTGCCAGTTAGAATAGCGTTTATTGTAACCTGAAAATCCAAGAAACTGCTATGCAACGACAAATTGAATTACAAAAATGGTTGGGAACCGTTTACCCGAATGAATCTTTCGAACTGGGCTTTGCTGCGGCCGATGCCGATTTCCGCCGCTATTTCCGGGCTATTTTTTCAGACGGCCGTACCGTGGTGTGTATGGATGCGCCGCCGGATAAAATGAGCGTGGCACCGTATTTGAAGGTGCGGAAATTGTTCGGTATGGTGAATGTACCGCAGGTTTTGCATGTTGATGAAGCACTGGGTTTTATGGTGTTGGGCGATTTCGGCAACACCACGTTTTTGACCGCGATGATGCGGGAAACCTCCGAATCCGCCCACAAAGCCTTGTTGCTTGAAGCGATTGACGAATTGATTGTGCTGCAAAAAGCCAGCCGGCCTGGCCAATTGTCGCCGTATGACCGAGAAGTATTGTTGCGTGAGATTAATTTGTTCCCCGAGTGGTTTGTGGCCAAAGAGTTAGGCAAAGAACTGAATTTCAAACAGCGTCAATTGTGGCAGCAGACGGCCGATACTTTGTTACCGCCGCTCTTGGCGCAACCGCAGGTGTATGTGCACCGCGACTTCATTGTCCGCAACCTGATGCTGCGGCCCGGCCGCCCGGGTGTGTTGGATTTCCAAGACGCGCTTTATGGCCCGATCTCTTATGATTTGGTATCGCTGCTGCGCGATGCGTTTATCGAATGGGAAGAAGAATTCGTGTTGGATTTGGTCATCCGCTACTGGGAAAAAGCCCGCGCTGCCGGTTTGCCCGTCCCGGCTGATTTTGATGAATTCTACCGTTGGTTCGAATGGATGGGCGTGCAACGCCATCTGAAAGTCGCCGGTATTTTTGCCCGCCTATACCACCGCGATGGCAAAGACAAATACCGCCCCGAAATTCCGCGCTTCTTAAACTACCTGCGCCGCGCCAGCCGCCGCTATATTGATTTGGCCCCACTGTATGCCTTACTGGTGGATTTGGTAGGTGATGAAGCATTGGAAACGGGATTTACGTTTTAAGTGGGTTCTGAATTAGTGTGTGTTTTCAGACGGCCTTTCTGTATAGATAGGCCGTCTGAAATTTTATAATGCAGTAAAAAATGTATAAGTGCGGAGAAAAAATTGGGGCTTAGGAAGCAAAAATATCAAATCGGATTATTCCGAAGTATCTCCATTGATAGTTTACCCAAATCTTCATGGCGGTGGTTAAACCTAAATTCCGTCTCCTTCAAATGTAGATAAAACAGATCCTTCGAGATACCGTGGCATTTTAGACAGCTGTTCTTTAAACATAACTCCGGAAAGGTTCGATACCGTTGATATGCTGCTTCCTGTGTGCAAACCCATTGGTATCATGAGGGGCACGGTAATGCTTCTCATAACCCATATCTACAAGACCATCATATGCCTTCCGGCCATTGGCGTCGATTTCGCTGTCGGTAAAAATGTTGTTGCGTATTGCTTTAATTAACGGAGCTTTTGACGTATCAGGAACAATGTGCACTGGAGTAAGGCTTGTCTGATTCGATAATTGTGGATAGAGGCGAATTTTGCTTGCGTAAGGGTGTCGTCCTGGGCCTGATTTTCAGGTAGGCGGGATGGATAATGCGGACGCCGATGCCGGTCATTTTGGTGGTATCGGCAGCGGTCAAATCAAGCGAGGAACAGCCGGATTATTGCTCTGATATTTCTGTTCTGAAATTTTGCCGAACTTTTGATATTTATTTTTTTAATTTTATATCAATAAGTTATATGTTTTTGTTGATTTTGCTTCTTAAGCTCCATTTGATTTCCGGATGGCCGATAAATTTGATTTGTATCAAAAATCCTCCTGATAAATTTACAAAATATTTCGTTAATGCAAAATACATGTTAAGGTTCGTTCGAAATAATGGTACTTTATTGTCGCGCTTAAAGGTTTAATAGAATGGATAAGCAAATAAATTTGCCAGTGACAGCTAAAAGTGAATGGAAGCGGTTTCTTCTACTGGCATTTGTCGCATTGCCGGTTGTCGCATTGCTGTTGATATGTACTTATGGGTTTATTGTTTGGTTTGGCCAGATTTTATGGTGGGGTCTCCCTAAGTAATTATATCTTGATGATGTATAAACTATTCTCTAAATCTACTCATAATAAATAATCAAATCGAGAAAACAAAATGGCCAAATTATTCCAATGGACTAAAAGTATTCTTTGCCGGGTGGTTCGTTTATTTACCCAACCAGCTGCCAAAATCGGTTTAGGTATTTTGGTAACTGGCGGTTTTATTGCTGGTGCCTTATTTTGGCAAACTTTTAATACCGGCATGGCCAAAACTAACGAAGAAGAATTTTGTATTTCTTGCCATACTATGGGTGATAATCTTTTGCCGGAATTACAAAAAACAGTACATTGGCAAAATCGAAGTGGCGTGCGAGCACGCTGTCCAGACTGCCATGTACCACATGATTTTACAGATAAAATTGCCCGTAAAATGCAAGCTTCACGTGAGGTTTTAGGACATGTCATGGGTACCATTGGAACACGTGAAAAATTTCAAGAACACCGTATTGTTCTGGCCCAACGTGAGTGGGCCCGATTTAAAGCCAATAATTCAAAAGAATGCCGTAATTGCCATGATTATGAAAGCATGGACTTCTCTAAAATGCGCGTTACTTCTCAAATGGCTATGCGTAGTGCTGCTCAAAGAAATGCAAGTTGTGTAGATTGCCATAAAGGTATTGCTCACCAGTTGCCTGATATGAAAGGTGCGCGTAATCCTGCTTTTGATACCTTGGTTTCCGAAGCTCATGGTGTAAATGTGAGTGATGGTTCAATTTATTATAGTGTGACACCTCAAGAGTTGTTTGCAGATCCTCAAATGCAGACGGTAATTGGTTCCATTGAAGTTGCTACTCCTATAAAAGTTTTGAAAAAAGAAAAAGATGCTGTTCAGATTGAATTAACTATGTGGCGGAAAAATAAAGGCTATGGCCGTGTTTGGTATGGATATTTTGGTTTAAATATTACCAATGCTATTTTGAATAAAGATATCGCCCGTAACGACCAATATGTCAAAGTTCTTGAAAGTAAAACCGATGATGTAACTGGTTTGGAATGGCAGCATGTTACAGCCAACGCTTGGATTAAAGAGGGTGGTTTGATTAAAAGTCCGGAAGCGATTTGGAATGTGGCTAAAGCCAGCTATTCTCAAAATTGTAGTGTTTGCCATCGTCAGCCTGCAGAGGCCGGTCATGATGCTAACCAATGGCCTGGATTATTTGCCGGTATGGTCGGTTTTACCAATATGGATGATGATACGGCTAAATTAGTATTGAAATATTTGCAAACCCACTCCTCTGACTTCGCAAAAAGCCAGTATGCACCAGGTTCGCCTGAAAATGCCATTCAAGCGGCTAAGCCTTAACCTTAAGGAGACAAGAACATGATTCAAACTACCCGACGTCACTTTCTGGCCGGTTTAGCAACTTTAGGGGCTGTAGGTGTGGTTCCAGCAAGTTGGATATTTGCTTCACGCGTTGTTAAAGCAGCTGATGAATTAAATCCTGATGCGAAAGGAATGGCCGGCTGGAAAATTTCTGGTGCGCACTGGGGGGCTTTTCGTGCCCGAGTGGAAGCCGACCGTGTGGTAGAAATTCAACCATTTGAATTTGATAAACATCCGACTGATATTTTAAAAGGTACTTTGGATGTTATTTATAGTGCTTCACGTGTACGTTATCCGATGGTTCGTTTAGATTGGTATAAAAACCGAGAAAATAGTAACAAGGCCGAACGTGGTGACAATCGTTTTGTACGTGTAAGCTGGGATGAAGCCCTTGATTTACTCTATGCCGAATTAGAGCGTATTCAAAAAAATTATGGCCCTTGGGCATTACATGTTGGCAACGTAGGTTGGCGATCAGTCGGTCAGGTTCATAGCTGTGGTAATCACATGTTACGGGCTATCGGCATGCATGGTCGAAGTGTTGGTACTGCCGGTGACTACTCAACTGGTGCCGGACAAATAATCTTGCCATATGTTCTGGGTTCAACTGAAGTTTACTCACAAGGTACTTCGTGGGAAGTGATTTTGCGTGAAACTAAAGTTTTATTCATGATTGCAAATGATCCAGTTAAAAACTTGCAAGTAGGTTGGAATACAGAAACTCATGAAGCTTACGAGTATTGGGGGCAATTGAAGCAAAAGGTTGCCGATAAATCTATTCGTGTTATTTGTCTTGATCCGGTAAAAAGCAAAACACAAAATTTCTTGGGTTGTGAACATCTTTATATTAATCCTATGACAGATGTTGCCTTGATGATGGCAATGGTGCATACGATGTGGAAAGAAAATTTGTATGATAAAAAATTCCTAGAAACCTATACATTGGGTTTTGAAGAATTTTTACCATACATTAAAGGTGAAACAGAAGATAAAATCGAGAAAACACCGGAATGGGCTGCGGAAATTTGTGGCATCTCGGCAGAAAAAATCCGTGAATTAACACGATTGATGGCCAAAAACCGTACCCAAATTATGGTTGGGTGGGCTATCCAACGTCAGCAACATGGTGAGCAACCATATTGGATGGCTGCCATTTTAGCTGCCATGTTGGGGCAAATTGGCCTTCCGGGCGGTGGTATTAGTTATTCACATCATTATAGTTCTGTAGGTGTTTCTTCAAGCGGTGCTTCAATGCCTGGGGCGTTCCCATTAAATTTAGATACTGGACGTACCCCGAAATATGACACAAATAATTATGACGGTTATAGCTCTGTCATTCCTGTTGCTCGTGTTATTGATGCACTTTTAGAACCAGGAAAAGAGATTAATTTTAATGGACATCTTGTCAAGTTACCGCCTTACAAGATGGCCATCTTCTCGGGGTGTAATCAATGGCACCGTCATCAGCAAAGAAACCGAATGAAAGAAGCTTATCTGAATTTGGAAACGGTTGTCGCTGTTGACTACAACTGGACGGCAACCTGCCGATTTGCGGATATCGTCCTACCGGCATGTACGCCGTTTGAACGGAATGATATTGATGCTTATGGTTCATATAGCAACCGGGGTGTTATTGCGATGCAAAAATTAGTCGATCCGCTTTATCACTCTCGTTCGGATTTTGATATTTGGCAAGACTTTACTAAACGTATGAAACGGGATATTGAATATTCTCGAGGTATGTCCGAAATGCAGTGGGTAGAGTATTTGTATGAAGAATGTCGTGCAGATAATTTGAAAAAAGATTTCTTCATGCCGCCTTTTTCGGAGTTTTGGGAAAAAGGTTATGTCCTATTCCCGAAAGGCAAGGAATGGGTTCGCCATGCAGATTTTCGTGACGATCCTGAAGTGAATGCCTTGGGTACGCCTTCTGGGTTTATTGAAATATTTAGTCGCAAGTTGGCTTCTTTCGGTTATCCTGATTGTAAAGGGCATCCTATCTGGATGGAAAAAGTAGAACGTTCTATGGGCGGACCGGGATCGGAAAAATATCCGTTATGGTTACAATCTGTTCATCCTGATACTCGACTTCATTCCCAAACATGTGAGTCAGAAACACGCCGTTCAGAATATACCATTCATGGCCGCGAACCTGTTTATTTGTCTCCACAAGATGCTCAGAAGCGGGGTATTAAACATGGGGATTTAGTGCGTGTATTTAATGATCGTGGCCAATTATTGGCAGGAGCATATATTTCTGACAATTTTCCTCAGAATGTCATTCGGATTCAGGAAGGAGCATGGTATGGTCCAACAGGGCCTGAAATCGGTGCCCTAGATACCTATGGGGATCCCAATACACTGACTCTTGATGTTGCAACTTCAGAGCTTGCACAAGGCCCAAGTGCAAATACATGCTTGGTAGAGATTGAAAAATTTACCGGTAACGCACCAGCAGTAACATCTTTCGGTGGTCCTATAGAGGTGTTTGTAGGTGGTGAGGTTGTAAAACGCGATGAATGAAATGTTATCTGATAAAAAAGTGAGCTCAGATTCCGATTTACAAGATTTCAAGCAATCATTCAGGGCAATTGCCCTCCACCGGTCCAGTATTTATGCCTGGTTTTCTGATTGTATTGCGTTAGAGCATAGTGCTGAAAACTTAGCCAGCTATAATGAACCGTCTGCTACTGTTCTGTGGAGAGCATTGGGATTTTGCGGTCTGCAAAATGAAGCTACACGGCTTCAATCAGCTTTATTGCAACTGTCAGGCATGCCGGATGCTCAATTGGAGTTAGCGGCAGATTTTGCTTCAGCCTTTTTACTTTCTGCTGAAGCTTGTGCAACACCGTATGCATCTTGGTATTTAGAGGCTGATAAACGAATGTATGGGAAACCAGCAGCTCATATGAAAGCGTTTTTGGCTGAAAATCATTTACAGTTAGACAGTAAATTCCGTGAACCGGCCGATCATTTAGCCGTTTTCTTGGGTTTTTTATCGCATTGGGTAGAAACATCAGCTACTACACCAATAGAATCAGTTAGTGAAGTGGCGTTGCTGCAAGGAGATTTTATTCAGACGGCCTTATTATCTTGGGTGCCGCTATGGGCTGGGAGATGTCAAAGCCTGTCCTTAAAAACGGATGTATATCCGGCTTTTGCATCACTATTGTCCGCTTTCTTAGCAGCGGACGTTGAATATTTGTCAGAAGTAAGATGACCCAAGTGCAATTGCCTTTGCTCCGTGCCGATAGAATCACTTTAGTGCGTGGCCACAGTAAATTACTCAGTGACTTTTCTTGCGAATTGCATGAAGGCGAACTGGTTTGGCTACGTGCGAAAAATGGGGGAGGGAAGTCATCATTAATGATGGCGCTGGCCGGACTATTACCTCTAGAAAAAGGGCAAGTCTGTTGGAAAGGAATATCACTGGCAGATAAGCAAGAAAAAGTTGGAAGTAATTTATATATCATAGGCCATCAGCCCGGATTGAAAGAGGTCTGCACCGTTAGAGAAAATATCCGAATTGAATTGGGATTGGCTCTGATTTCAATGCCACCTGAAGAATTGTTGAGCTCTGCTGCTACTGAATGGGGTTTGGTCGAATTACTGGATAAAAAAGTTAGTCAATTATCACAAGGGCAAAGACGTAGGACAGCATTGCTGATATTAAGTTTATTGCCATATAAACAGATTTGGCTATTAGACGAGCCTTTTGAGGCGCTAGACGACTCAGCTCAAATTTTGTTAGCTGATAAAATTAATTCTCAAATTTCAAAGGGTGGGACAGTCTTGCTGACCAGTCATTTTTCATTGCCAAATAGGTTGCATGCAAGTCGACAAATAATTTTGGAGTTTTCGTGAAAGATGGTTCTATCTTTATGGCTTTGCTATATCGCGAAGCTATAATCATGATTCGGGGTAAAAGCACGTTGATGTTGACAGCTATTTTTTTTATTCAGGTATTGGCATTATTCCCTATCGGTTTAAATCCAGAGCCGGAGTTGTTAAGAACCATAGGCCAAGCCGTTATTCCTGTATGCGCATTATTATCTAGCTTATTGATGATGCGCTGCTTTTTTGCTGATGATTTTTCAGACGGCAGTTTAACAAAATTATTATTGCTGCCTATTTCGCCTGTAGTAATGGTTTATGCAAAAGTATTGGTACACGCATTTTTTACGGGAGTGGTGTTAGCGCTGTTGGCTCCTGTAATGGCGGTGCAATATTATTTTGAAGCAGATATGGTATTGCGTGCCGGGTTGGTAATGTTGTTACTGGTTCCTACTTTATCAGCTTTAGGATCCTTGTCTTCTGCACTCACACTCGGGTTGAGTAATGAAAATATTCTGCCTGCCCTCATTTATTTACCGCTGGCTGTTCCTGCCTTAATTTTTTCTGTGTTGGCTTTGGGGCGGAACCATCCTGCAGACTGGTATCTTTTGGCAGCAATTACATTAGCAACGGTTTTCTTTTTGCCAGTTGTTGCAGCTATAGCCATTAAATGGGTAAATTTATAATATAAATTTGGCTTATCAGGGTTAAACAGTCCAGGATTGTAAGAGAAATAATGAATGAAAATATTGTGAAGCCTTTTAAAATTAGAAGATTTGCTAGTCCGTATATCTTTGACAAGCTGGCGGCCAAATTAGTACCTATTTTCTTTGTAGTATCAATTGTGCTGGCTGTTGTCGGGCTAATAGTTGGTTTTTTGATTGCCCCTGCTGATGTTGTACAAGGTAATTATTATCGAATGATGTTTTTACATGTACCAGCGAGCTGGATGGCTATGCTGATATATATAGTGATGGCTTTTTGGTCTGCTGTCTATCTAGTATGGCGTACTCGTGTTTCCTCTATTTTAGCTCAAGCTTTAGCACCAACCGGGGCATGGATGGCTTTTTTATCTTTGATCACGGGGGCAATATGGGGTAAGCCTACTTGGGGTGCATATTGGGTTTGGGACGCTCGTTTAACCAGCATGCTGTTGTTATTATTTTTATATATTGCGTATTTGGCACTTACAAATAGTATCGAAAATGAGCGTAGGGCATCTCAGGCCGGTGCTCTATTAGCTATTGTTGGCGTAGTAAATGTGCCCATTATTTATTTTTCTGTTGTTTGGTGGAATACTTTGCACCAAGGTGCTTCTATTTCGTTCAAATCTGGCGTAACGATGCATGAAACGATGTTTTGGGCATTAATATGCATGACTATTTCTGCTTGGACTTATTGTATTGCTATGGCGTTGTGGCGGGCCCGTCTGCGTTTACGAGTTTTGGGATTCATTAATCCTGAGTTTAGGAAGATGTAATATGTATTGGCAATCATGGTCAGCATTTTGGAATATGGAAGGTGACGCCCTTTTTGTATGGCTATGTGTCGCAAGTGCGATAATCGTATTGGTGATTGAAATATTAAGCCTACGCAATCAGTGGCGTCATTGGAAGAAGTAAAGGGAATTGTTGTGGGAAGACCTTATCAAAAGCGGTTGTTCTGGGGGGCTGGTGCTTTAGTTGCTTTAGCAAGCATAACTATTTTTGTGGTGCAGGCATTACGTGAAAATTTAGTTTTTTTCTACACACCGACACAAGTTTTGGAGGGTGCTGCTGAAGGTCAAAAGAATTTGCGAATTGGTGGCATGGTAGTTCCGGGCAGTTTACAACGAACTGAAAAAGGGGTTCATGTTCATTTTTCGGTGAGTGATGGCACACAATCTTTACCTGTTACTTATCAAGGGACATTACCTGATTTATTTCAAGAAGGTAAAGGTGCCGTGGCCGATGGTCAATGGGATGGTGAGGTTTTTCAAGCTCGTAATGTTTTAGCCAAACATGATGAAAATTACGTTCCGTCCGAGGCACAAGAGGCCGTTAAAGCCGCGCACCAGAAATACAACCAGTCTCAATCAATGCCAAGTTTGCAGTAATAGTCGTCAATTTAAGGTAAGTCCATGTGGATTGAAGTAGGACATTTTTGTCTGATTTTATCGGTTTTTACAGCTATCATTGGTTCAGTAGCTGGTTTCTCGGGTGGTTGCCGAACCACACATAACGGTCTGTCATCACTTGTAAAAACACAGTCTTTGCTGACATTGCTGTTGGTTGGATTGGCTTTGTTGTCATTAATTTGGTCGTTTATTAACGATGATTTTAGCGTCCGTTATGTAGCTGCCCATAGTAATCGTTTATTGCCATTGTTTTATAAGATTGCGGCCACCTGGGGTGGGCATGAAGGATCTTTATTGCTTTGGCTTTTTTTTTCTTATGTATGGTTAGGTGTATTGTTGCCTAGTTTGAAGAGGTTATCCGGGGATGTTCAAAACTATACAGTTGCAATCATATTGGCTGTTTCAGTTGGTTTCGCTTTGTTTGTTTTATTGACCTCCAATCCCTTTACCCGCCAGTTTCCCATACCATCAGATGGGGTTGATTTGAATCCTTTGTTGCAACATCCGGGACTAGCATTACATCCACCAATGTTATATCTCGGATATGTCGGATTTTCAATAGTTTTTTCTATGACGTTGGCGGCTTTAATGGCTAAAAAATTTGATACGGTTTGGGCTGAAATGGCGCGGTGGTGGACTTTAATGGCTTGGATTTGTCTAACTCTGGGTATTGTCTTAGGCAGTATGTGGGCATATAGAGAGTTAGGATGGGGAGGATGGTGGTTTTGGGATCCTGTCGAGAATGCTTCTTTTATGCCTTGGCTCGTTGGAACCGCATTACTTCACTCGCTAATGGTAGCTGAAAAAAGAGCCATGTTTCAGCATTGGACTGTTTTATTAGCAATCAGTACTTTTTCCCTTTCACTCATCGGTATGTTCTTGGTACGTTCGGGCGTTTTGATTTCGGTTCATGCATTTGTAAGCAATTCTAACCGAGGTATCGTTATGCTCATTTATTTAAGCGTGGTGCTATTAACTTCATTAACGTTGTATGTTTTTCGTGCTCAAAGCTTGTATACTCCTGCTCGATTTCCCTTAGTATCTAGGGAAATGTTACTACTTATTAATAATATCTTACTTATTACAGCCTGCGTGACGGTTTTACTTGGCACATTGTTTCCCCTCATATCCGATATCTTACAAATTGGAAAATTTTCAGTTGGCGCACCGTATTTTAATCAAGTTTTGATGCCTATTTGGTCTTTACTGCTGTGTGTACTCATCCCCGCTGCAAGAATTGGTTGGAATAAAAATCCGGTGGCAAAAATGAAAAAGTCATGGCTTGTCAGCATTATTGTAAGCAGCGGGCTTTCTGTCGGTTTAATAGTAACTTTAGGTAAATGGGCATGGGTGCCGATGCTGATTTTTACCTTGTCATGCACAGTTATTTTGACTCATTTACATGATTTATACCGTAGAAGTTTTCGGCAGCCTCAAAAGAGATGGGGGATGACGGTTGCTCATATTGGCTTGGCTTTATTTGCAATTGGAGCGACAGCAGTATCTTATTACGATGGCGCTAGAGATATCGTAATCAAACCTCGAGAGTCAATTCTAATAGGTACGGAATCTTTAACATTTGTCCACTTGGAAGGAAAAACCGCTCAAAATTATGAAGCGATGGTCGGCCATTTTCTGTTGAGCCGGAACGGTAAAGATATTGCAATGTTAAAACCTGAAAAAAGACAATATTTTTCTGGCGGCGCCCCCATGACAGAAGCCGATATCTTGCATAGCTTTACCCGTGATTTCTATATTTCTTTGGGTGAAATGCAGGGGGTTGATCCTTCAACAGCGCCGTGGCTGATTCGTGTGTATATCAAGCCATTAATGAATTGGTTGTGGGTAGGTTGTATTTTGATGGTCTTAGGCGGCATATTAGTTTTAACTGACCGTAAGAATAGGATAAAGACATGAGAAAAATAATTCGGGTTTGGCCGCTTTTTTTGTTAGTCGGTGTTCTTGGATTATTTTTTCTTGGGCTGCAGAATGACCCAAGAAAGCTGCCATCTACATTGATCAATAACCCTCTCCCGGCTTTTTCTTTGCCAACCCTTCAAAATGCAGCTAAAGAGATGGATTCTAAAAACTATCTTGGGCAAGTTTGGCTTTTAAATGTTTGGGCTTCATGGTGTGTTACTTGTCGGCAGGAGCACGGTTTTTTACTTGCATTAGAGCAAAATAAAACCATACCTATTGTCGGCCTTAATTATAAAGATGACCCTATAGCTGCTCGTTGGTGGTTAAGAGAAATGGGCGGTGACCCTTATCAAGTCAGTGTAGTAGATCGAGGAGGAAAAATAGGTATTGAGCTGGGTGTTTATGGTGTGCCAGAAACTTTTTTGATTGATAAAAAAGGACATGTCATTCATCGGTTTACAGGTGCTTTAAATAATGGTGTATTCCAAAAAGAATTTCAACCTTTGATAAACAAGGCGATGCAAGAATGAAAAAAATGATGTTGATTCTTTTGGGCTTGTTTTATGCAACTTTTTTATGGGCGAATAATAATCTTTATAACCTGACTAACGAGCAACAGGAACATTTTTATCGTCTTAGTCAACAATACCGCTGTTTAGTCTGTCAGAACGAATCTATTGCAGATTCAAAAGCAGGATTGGCAGAGGATTTAAAACGGGAAATTGCGGATAAAATTATTCAAAACAAGAGTGATGAGGAAATACACCAATATCTTGTGACGCGTTATGGTGAATTTATTAGTTATCGGCCACCGATTAAAAGCCAAACAGTGATACTGTGGGTCATACCTTTCATGGTTTTGGCCGGTTTGGGATGGGTTGTTTTAAAAAGTCGACACTTAGAATTAGAGAGAGAAAATAATGACTAAATTATGGCTGATAATGCTCTTAATTATTTTGATTTGTATGGTCATTGTCTATATAAGCTGGGTGAAAAGCGATGAAACAGTAAATAAGCGGTTCCCAATTATAATTGGATTAATCGTCGGATTATTCGCGGCAGGAGGGTATTATTGGTTAGGAAATCCAGCTGCTCTTGGGCCTACTGAGACATTTACCTATACGGGAGATATTGAAGAATTTGTTAATGCAGTAGATGCATTAGAACAGAAAGCGGCTAAAGAACCTAATAATCTTGAACATCAAATTATGTTGGCATATAGTTACCGTGCGATGGGTAGGTATGAAGATTCAGTTGCTGCGTTTGGAAAGTCTTGGGGAAAAATTAAAGATAATCCACATGAATTAGCTCTGTTTGCAGGAACACTGGCCATTTGGCGGGGGTCATTTGAAGGTAAGCCAGATGAGCTGATTGAACAAGCCTTACGAATAGACGCTCAAAATGCTGATGCTCTTATGCTTGCAGGTGGCTCAGCATACCAACGTAGACAATTGGATATTGCCGTAAAAAGTTGGGAAAAAATTGATTTGAAACAGCTTGCAGAAGAAGATCAGGTGTGGGTTCGCACGCAAATCGAAGAAGTAAAAAAAGAAATAAACGGTGCTAGTACTCAAGAAATAAATGCTGAACAATACGAAAAGCAAGACCAATCAAAATCATTTGGACATCCACCTGTTTCGGCATCACAAGTTACAGCACATTAAAATTAAATCATGCTTTGTGTGGTAATAAATTAAGGAAAGCGTTATGGTCATAATAATAACTTTTCTGAAATCGCTTCTTTCATTTGGTCAGTTGCCGATCTGCTGAGTGGTGACTTTAAACAATCTCAATATGGTCGCATTATTGTGCAAGAGCCAGTAAGGCAGAAGTTTGGGCGGAACATACAAAAACCATTCAAATGAAGCTGTCTGAAGAAGCGCAAGAAAAGATATTTCTACGTGCCGCCTTCTTTAATATCTTCCCAATAGATCTCAGTAAAGTGAGGTAGAGTGATATTAAAGCCAACCTGAGGTCTTTGCAAAAACCCTAAAATTCCTCTAAATTTACCTTGAAAGAATTTAGAGAAATTTTCCATAGGCAGCTTCTTCCATCAACAAGCCCAAATCATAATAGCCAAGAACATCGACAGCTATCCTTTTATCAAACCCAACCAAGTACTTGATCGGCTACCCGTCGAACAATTGCGCCGCCAACACAAGACTCGTTTGCCTTTGCGGTCACTGAGACCGTCCTGCCTATCCGCTGCGGCCATGTTCAAAGCCGTACTGCCCAGGGTACATCTGCTTTCAGACGGCATTATGCGCAAAGCACATAGGGGTAAACCTGTAACAGGAGAAGACAAGCAGCGCAACAAGCAACTGTCGGAAAACCGTTATGTGGCCGACAAACCTTGGGGATTGTGTATCGGGAATCCGGCTGCAAACGGGCGCATTATTTTGGATTGCAGAAAATATGGGAACAAAGCCATTTAAAAGCAGTGAGCTTAAACTATTTAAAGTCGGCCAAACAGGCTTTGTACGCTTATTATTGCTTGAAAGGCAGGAAATACACTTTGAAAAGCGAAAAATAAGGATAGGAAGAATGCTCAAAAAGACAAAGTGGTTAATTGGTAACCTAATTAACCACTTTGGTTGGTGTGTTTATATTTTGCAAAGGTCTCAACTCGCTTATTTCTTGCATACTTTTCCTACTCTGCCCGTTTTTGAGGCATCATTCCTTTCAGAACATAACCGAAATTTATCTGTATATAAGATGATTTCTTGATTTAAATCTAAAAATTTTTATCATTTAAATCTATATTTAGCAGAATGATGACGCTATAATGCACATTGCATGTTAAATTAAGCTTTGTCTTTATAATCGTGCTATCTTTGACCATTTTAAAATGTAACGACTTACTTCAATCTCAAATAAGGAATAATCATGTCTAATACTCACAAACTAAGTAAAACATTTATATGTATTACATTAGGATGCCTTACTCAGTTAGCATACGCGAATTCAACAAGCTCTGATCCGTCAGAATTTAATCCTCAAGGTACCATAAATTTGACCGATGAAATTGCCGCCCGCTACACCGGTAAAAATGTCAATATCGGTATCGTTGATGGGGGCTATACATTAGACCATCCATTGATAAAAGATAAAAAAAATATCTTCCCTTTGGTTTTTCAAATGGAAAATCCTAAAAGAAAAGGGAAATTAGATACATTCGATCCCCATAATTACATTACTACACAAGAAGAATCCAACGAAAATGGCAAAACGAAAGAAATAACCGTCTATTCACAACATGGGGGACAGGTTTTAGGAATAATCGGAGCTAATCATTTTGCCCAAGATAAATTGAATTATAAAGGCGGAATAGCCAGAAATGCTAATTTTTTCATAGGAGATTTCGATAAAGAAGAAAGTATGGAGCCAAGCAAAGAAAAAGAAAAAGAAAATCCTTCTTTACTGCTGGATAAGGATACGGCATATGAACGCAGCGTTATCACTAAAATCATAGATTCCCATATAAAGAATAATGTTTTAGCTATCAATAACAGCTGGAATGACAATCCTGTCGGGGATAATGCTGAAGAAGTTGATAAAAGATATAAGGATGCTATTGCCAACTCAAAAGATAATCCTCTGATCGGTTCTATCAAGAATGCGGTAGAAAAAAATGTCCTGATGGTTTTTGCTGCAGGAAACGAAAGTAAGAAACAACCAGGTATTTTTGCAGCACTACCGCGATTCTTGCCTGAACTTGAAACAAACTATCTGTCCGTAATAGCCGTTAATCGTAAAAAAGAGCTTGAAACATATTCAAATCATTGCGGGGTAAGCAAAAATTGGTGTGTCGCTGCACCAGGATCGCTAATAGTCCTTGATACCAAAGGTGCGGAGAAGAAAGAAAAAAATCCTTCTCTCTCAATTGCCCAGGGTACTTCTTTTGCTGCGCCCGTTGTAACTGGCTCTTTAGCAATACTCAAAGAACGGTTCAATTACTTTACGCCTACCCAAATACGCGACACATTGCTTACAACAGCTACCGATTTAGGTGAAAAAGGGATAGACGAAAAATATGGTTGGGGTGTTATTGACATTAAAAAAGCGATAAACGGTCCTAGCCAGTTGCTCAATAACGAAACCTATACGGTTGAACAAGATGATGTTTGGGGTAATGATTTGGCAGCCAAACAGCAAACGCTGACTAAAAAAGGTAAGGGTAATTTAAGTCTTAATGGCAAATCCAATCAAATTAAAGGTATAGATATTAAGGAAGGGGCCTTAACTTTAAACGGAAAAACTTCAACAGAACAAATTACCTTATCCAGTAACAGTGCAGTAAAAGGTGGCGGTCATTTAGATACACAAGTGTTGTCAGGTAACGGCACAGTTGATGTCAATACAAAGGTAGAAAAAACATTGATGGCTTCCGGGCTAACTGTTAATAAAACATTAGACTTGCACTCAGGCAGCCAAATCATTGCAAACAGTAAAGAAGGCGTTACTGCTAGCGGAAATAATGCGGTTGTAAAACTGAATGGAGCGACTGTAGTGCTGCCCCAGGCGCTAACTGATAATGCAAAATCCGGAGAAGAATTAGGGAAACTAATTACCCTGAAAGACAAAGCATCTCTTGAAGGCGGCTTTAGTAGCTTGAAAGCCAGCAAAAGTTTGGCTGATAAAGGTTTGAGGGCAGATGCCTTTTTCAAAGATAGTGGCGTTATTCTGTATAGTAGTGCCAATAAAGAAATTACTGATGCCGGGATAAAAACCAATAATGCCAAACACGGCTTGAAGGCATTAAACAAACTTCGTGACAGTAAGTTGGCATTAAAAGCAGGTGCTTACAATAGCTGGTTGCAAAAAGCTGTTCAGGAAAATAATTTACAAGACTTGCATTATAATATAGGTAATACTATTTATGCCGATAGTTTGGAATTTTTACGAAACCAGTCTGCGCGTAATCTGAGTAAAGCTAATGCTCTATTGCATAACTATTCGAACCTGTCTGCCGAACGTACCAAAATCTGGCTTGATTCTGGTAACGAAAAACAAAAAACGAAAAACAAACATATTAGCGAATATGCAGATTCTAATACAAAACACTTAATGTTAGGCGCAGCACATAAGTTAAATAACCATATACTGCTTAGCGGCAGCGTAGGCTATGCGAAAACAGATATGGAAAAGAAACAGTCTTCTAGCAGAATTAAGCAAACCCAAGCAAATTTAGCTTTACGGTATATGCCTGATGCAAGTAATTGGTTTGTTGATATTGCAACAAAAGCTGCCAATATCAAATATAACCAAACCCGCCGCTTCGGATCTGTCACCGGCTCAACTTCAGGTAACAATACCGGTAAAATATTGGGAGGTGAAGCGCGTGTCGGCTATAATCTGTCTGCTTCAGGCTGGAAAATAACCCCTAGCATCGGTTTGCAAGCTGTCCGTTTAAATTTCAAAAAATTGAATGAAAACGGTTCGGATTTTGCTACAAAAACAGGCCGTTTTAAACAAACAGATATTAATCTGGCCGGTAGTTTGCATGTAAACAAAGCATTTGAAACCGGTAACGGTTGGACAATAACGCCAAGTGCCGATATCAATTATTTACATCGCTTGAATAATAATAAAACCGCTTTCTATTCTTCTCTGGCAGACATTACAACAATCCGCAGTGAAGCATCTGCAGACAACCGCAACCAAATAAATGCTGGTTTGGGTGTTACACTGGAAAAACGGAAATGGTTTATCAATGCCAATACATATGCCAATCTGTTGAAAAAAGAAAAAGGGGTAAGTGTCGGAGCAAAAGTCGGATTGAAGTTCTGATTCTATGCTATTCGCAAACGCTTGAATGTTTGAGCTGTTTTAGAAAGTTCGGATGGTTCAAACATATCATATGAAATGATAGGGTTATTCTATATGACCCTATCATTTTTGTTTGCGCAACTGACAGCGGTTAATTTGGTAGAGAAAGACAATGTATGAGGCTCAGTAAGTAGTTTACACTATAGCTGATTAGCTTAAAAATAAAAACACAGGACAGTGTCCGCCATTTGCCTGAAAGGACAAACTTATTTTGAATTTCAACTTTTTAATCCAGTGTCGGATTCGGAGAATCTGACCACCATTTTGCAGCTATTTTTAAATCAAACAGCTATAAAAGCATATCACGCAGCATTTTAAACAGCACTTTATAGGACTCTTCATGCCTGTAATTGAAACAGAATTCTGTTTCTTTCCAATGTCAATAAAAATGCGATTTCGGTATACTGTTAATCTCAACCAACCTGTTTTTCACACAGATCCAAAACGACCTGATATCGTTGATATGTTGGCTGCCTCGGGCAAATTCATTGTTGCTGTGATGAACGCGCAAAATGCTTTTCGCGACCTATGTTTATCAAATATCCAGCCATTACTATTGAAGTATTGGACACAATTTCCATATAGACTTTATCATTATGATTCACAAGATACTGAAGACGATGGTTTTACCGCCTGCCGCGCGCGGATACATTTGGTGGTGTGGCAGCTGCACGGGCCGTTACTTCCGATACAGAAAATTGAAGAATTTTTTCTGTGTAGATTTGCTCCGTGTAGATTTTCTTAATTTGCAATGGGTTACCTTCATTTTTTAAGTGTACCCAGATTGTTCATCTACGTCAGCTCCAAATAATGTTCTGTTTCTTAATATGTTGGATTTATTTTGTCATGGGGCTTAGAAAGAAAAATCATCAAATTTCATGATAAGCTTCTGGTATGCCGATTTAAAACAAGTACTAAAAGTTCAGAAAATTTTCTGAACTAAAATTCAGGCAGATACTGTGTCTTTCCACTATCGATTTGACTGTTTCCGATACTGCCTGCGTAATCGGTTCCAGCTTCCGAATATTAATAACCTATTTATCAAACTGCGCGCGGAATCATCCAAAAATGCGAAAAGCAGACACCGTTTACAGGCATTGTCAAATGGGACAAAGCCTACCGGTACTGTTCAAAAATCTGTGTCAATCCCCTAACCCCCCATAAAGGAGAAGACACATGACCAAACCCGCATTTGATTTCGAAACCGCACTCAGGCACCTTCAGTCCGGACAGGCACTGACCGGTAAAGACGGCCCCCTTACCCCGCCCATCAAACAACCGGCCAAGGCCGCATTGGAAGCCGAAACCGGACAATACCTCGAACAAAAGCAGTTGCAGCCCGGCCGGCGTAACGGCCACAGCAAAAAAACCGTCAAAACCGGTTCCGGCAGTTTCGAACCGCAAACCGTCAAGAAAAACCAAACCCGCCTTACTCGGCATGAGTGATCGCGACATCCAAAGCCATATTGCCGGCCGGTTGATACCCGAACTTTGATTTCAAATGTTTCAGACGGCCTTTAGGAACATAGTCCCGGACCTTTGCAAAAAAACAGATTTGAGCGTAGTCCGAAGTTAGAGCACAGAAAACGCAGACATATTATTACAAAGATAGGCAACGCATCACCCAAAAATGCACCAAAGACAGGGATTTTACAAAGATCCCGGGGCGTCTGAAAAAA
>NZ_PXYY01000003.1 GCF_003013245.1 Neisseria iguanae | reverse complement strand
ATTTTTGGGCAACCAACGCTGCTGCGGCCTGTTTGGCGGTATCGGTTATTTTTCGGGCGGTTGCTTTTGCCTTCTCTGCTTCGCTATGTTTCTGCACCTGCCGGCAGCAGTATGTTCCGTTGGCTGTCGATCCCGTGATATTTTCGCAGAACGCACTTTGCCTGATTCCAAAAGTTTTCAATACCGTTGGTATGATTTTTTCTGTCTGTAAAAAATTGCGGATGATTGATGCGGTCGTGGATAAGTTCACGCACATAAAACACATCACAGCACTTTTGGCCGTCCTTATAAACAATCAGACATTATTTTCCTTTTAATGGCAGGTAACAAAGTTTTTATTTGGTGTTTTCTACCACAACAGTATAACCCCTTCTTTGTCGTTTTAAGATACCAAACACAGTCACTTTTCCTGCGGCTCTGAGACCGCATTTGCCTTTATACTGATGGCCGGAATAACGCTCATCCAACCCGGCAGAACCGCTGAAAACCCCATCGGCTTGAAGTTCTAAATGGCAGGCTGTGACTTGGCGGATTTTGCGGCATAGTCGGATTGGCTTGGATGCCCGAAATACCGGCGGCGGAACGGGCAGTTCGTTCCAATACAGGAACTGAAGCCGTTTCTTTGGGATACGCTTTTTTAATTTGCAACGGCTTATCTTCATTTTTGCAGCCCATCATGACTGATAATCTACGTCAGCCCTAGTTTTATCGTAGACAACAGGCAGATAAAACAGCGCGGGTAATAAAGCTTACTACATCCGCTATAAACCACCTAAACCTCATTATGCATCAATAGAAGAATGCTCAAAAACTACCCATGAAACGGCTCATAATATAGTGGCCAGATGTTTAAAAGCTTCGTTTGCGGGATGAGGAAGACGTTTAACTTATTTTTATCTTTCAGAAGACCTTTTTGTAATTGGTTTGGCGTAAACTGTTGTGTCTCAATAGTGAGAATAAATCTTATGTATCAAGGTGAACGTTTTAATGCTTATAGCCATTTAGTGGGCGCGTTGCTGGCGTTGACCGGAATGGTATTATTGATTGTGAAGGCGGTTGGGAATTTTGATCCTTATAAACTTGCCAGCGCGATTACTTACGGTGTATGTTTGCTGCTCTTATATTTGGGTTCGACGCTGTACCACAGTATTCCGCAGCCGAAAGCGAAGGCAGTATTGCAGAAGGTGGATCATTGTATGATTTACCTGTTGATTGCGGGCAGCTATACACCGTTTACGCTGGTGACGCTTAAGGGCGGCTGGGGTTGGTCGCTGTTCGCTGTGTCATGGGGGTTGGCTTTATTCGGGATTACTCAGGAACTGACGATTGGGCGTAAGAGTGAGAAACGGTTGTTGTCGCTAGTGATTTATGTGGTGATGGGCTGGTTGATTTTGGTGGCAATGTATCCGCTGGCAATGAGTCTGTCTGCGGCCGGACTGTTTTGGCTGGCTTTGGGCGGCGTGTTGTACAGCGTCGGGATTTACTGGTTTGTCAACGACACTAAAATCAAATACGGCCACGGCATTTGGCATTTGTTTGTGATGGCCGGCAGTTTGGCGCAGTTTATCTGTATTTATTTTTATGTGTTATAGTTTTCAGACGGCCTGTATGAAAAACCTCTCCGCTTATCGGAGAGGTTTTTGTTTGGCGGCTATTGCTGATCGTGGAATTCGTATTGATAAGACAGCGCTTGGCCGGATTTTGTTTGTGCCAAATAATCATCGTACACCGCGCGGATTTCTTTACGCAGCAGGAACAAGGCGATTAAGTTGGGAATAACCATAAAGCCGTTGAACATATCCGACAAATCCCACACTAAATCGACTTTGCCCAAAGTACCCAACACAATCGCAATCAATACGAGTGTGCGGTAGAAGCCCAGATGTTTGCCGCGGAACAAAAAGCGGATGTTGGACTCACCAAAATAATACCAGCCGATGATGGTGGTAAACGCGAAGAAAGTTAGACACACGGCCAGCAGTTGGCCGCCGAAATCGCCGAAGGCGATAATAAATGCCTGCTGTGTCACGGCTGCGCCTTTTAAGCCTAAGGTATTGGCATCGGTGAGCAGGATAATCAGCGCAGTGGCGGTGCAGACCAATAAAGTATCGATAAACACGCCGACAAAAGCCGCCATGCCTTGCTGAACAGGATGTTTTACGTTGGCTGTGGCATGGGCATGCGGAGTCGAACCCATACCGGCTTCATTGGAAAACAGGCCACGGGCCACCCCGTAGCGGATGGCTTCGCGCATACCGATCCCGGCAGCACCACCCAAAACGGCACCGGGGTCGAAAGCCGCGACAAAAATATGCTGAATCATCGGGCTGATGTGTGCCGAGAATTGAAACAGAATCACCACCGCACACATAATGTAGATCACCGCCATAAAAGGTACGACAAACTGCGCGACATTGGCAATACGGTTCACCCCGCCAATGACAATCAAACCGGCCAATACCGCCAATGCAATACCGACGGCCAAAGCCGGAATGTCAAACGCCACGGTTACTGCCGAAGCAATCGAATTGGCCTGTGTGGCATTGCCGATAAAGCCTAAGGCAATGATGATGGCGATGGAGAAAAAGCCCGACAAAAAGTGCGCGGCAGGACGGCCGATTTTCGGCGTTAAGCCGTGGGTGATGTAAAACGCCGGGCCGCCTATGTATTTGCCGTGGTTGATAACACGGTATTTTTGAGCCAACACTGCTTCAGAGAAAACCGTCGACATGCCGAACAAGGCCGAGAGCCACATCCAGAAAATTGCGCCCGGCCCGCCGGCTGTAATCGCAGTAGCGACTCCGGCGACGTTACCGGTACCGATTTGGGCGGAAATCGCCACGGCCAAAGCCTGAAATTGAGAAAGGGATTTTTGGTCTTTGCCGGCACTATTCTTTTTGCTGAACAAACCGCCGAAAACCGATTTAAATCCCGCGCCGAGTTTGGTAATCTGTGGCACACCTAAATAAACCGTGAAAAACAAGCCGATGCCGATTAAAGCGTACATCAGCAGGTAATCCCACAGCACCTTATTGACCGCGCCCACCAACGCAGACAATGCTGCTTCCATAATAAACCTCGAAAAATAAAAAGTTAATCAACGTGCGGCACACAGCGGCAACTACTCCGCTTCAATCCCTGTGTATTACCGCAGGCGAGCAGGCCGTTGGCAGGACAGGGAGCCGAATGCTCTTTATACAATTTTTTAATAAAGAAACATTTTCGGCATCATACGCCAAGTTCGGATGTCAGAAAATACACATCCTGAATGGATATAACTAAATTTAACATTAAATTGATATATGCCAAGCATGGGGATAGGCCGTCTGAAAGTTTTTGGCAGTAAAAAACTTATGATAAAATGTACGTTTGCAGAATAAAATGAATCTTGTGTTTCCGTGGTTGATTAAAATAAGAATGAGTTGGGCCACCCTTATTTTAACCGGCTAGTATGTGGAATCAAATAAAGAATTGGTACAGGGCGGCCTGCTGCAGGCGGTACAGAAGATAAGAACGGCAAGGTAGGCTGCTGACCGTACCGGTTTTATTTTTATAGTGATTTCACGATAAACGCAAAAAATCGAAAGGAATTCCACATGGCAGGCCATAGTAAGTGGGCGAATATCCAGCACAAAAAAGCGCGTGTTGATGCGCAGCGCGGAAAAATTTTTACCAAACTGATTAAAGAAATCACCGTTGCGGCCAAATTAGGTGGCGGCGATCCGGCAGCCAATCCGCGTTTGCGTTTGGCGATGGACAAAGCATGGGATGCCAACATGCCGAAAGACAACGTGCAACGGGCGGTTGACAAAGGCACAGGCAATTTGGAAGGCGTGGAATACATCGAATTGCGCTACGAAGGCTACGGCATCGGCGGCGCGGCCTTGATGGTTGACTGCATGACTGACAATAAAACCCGCACGGTGGCTGATGTGCGCCATGCATTCACCAAAAACGGCGGCAACCTCGGCACCGACGGCTGCGTGGCATTTAACTTTGAGCACCAAGGTTATTTGGTATTTTCCGATACCGACGAAGATGCTTTGATGGAGGCGGCTTTGGAAGCAGGCGCGGAAGACGTGGTTGTCGATGAAGAAGGCATGATTGAAGTGATTACTGCACCAAACGACTGGGCGGGCGTGAAAGCCGCATTGGAAGAAGCCGGTTTCAAATCGGTTGACGGCGACGTGACCATGCGCGCGCAAAACGAAACCGTGCTAACCGGTGAAGATGCGGTCAAAATGCAAAAGCTGCTTGACGCGCTGGAAAGCCTGGACGATGTGCAAAACGTTTATACTTCGGCCGTGTTGGATTTGGAATAACCCCATTCTCCAATGATAAAAATGATAAAAGCAGACTGATTTCAGTCTGCTTTTTTGGTTGGCCATGAGAAGGCTGTCTGAAAATATTCAGACAGCCTCGTATAATTATTTAATCGCGGTCATGGCGGCTTTTAAACCACATGAACCACACCAATAATATGACAAACCCAAAATACAAAACACTCCACACCGGCAGGGTAACGCCGAATACGTAATCCGGTTCGGCGCAATTGCCGAAGCCGCGCACAATAGGTTCATACCATTCAAACAGCGGCCAGTCGCGTAAGCGGAATGTCCACGGTGCGCCACAGGCAGGTGCGGTGCCTGCGGGCAGGCTTTGAATCCAGATTTGATAGATGGCCACGCCCATGCCGTAAAGCGCCGGAATGCTGACCAATAATGCGCTGATGGTACGGGTGGTTACAGAAAGCTGGCGGTTGAATGCAGTCAGCAAAGCAACGATGCCGACGGCCAAAACCATCAAACGCTGTACGATACACAACACGCAGGGGTTCATGCCAACCATGTATTGCAAAATAAACGAGCCACAGGCAGAGGCGGCGGACATCGCAACGATGCCCCATAAAGTTGAGCGGAATAAGTTCATAATCTTAAAGCCGTTTCAGACGGCCTGTTTAAATAGTTAACCGTGTTTTTATTATAATGCTTCGTGTGTGATAATGAAATCGAATATCCAATCATCAAGCCGTCTGAAAGTAAAGCGGTGGGTTTGAAATACAGCTTTCCAGACAGTCTTTATTATTTTCGTTTAGGCATCAACCAGTTCCATTGCTCGCGCAAGGTGTTTTCCAAGGCTTGCTGTTTTTCTTGCGGTGTTTCCAAGCCGTCGGTTAATTGGGTGTAATCCAAGGTAATCGAAGGGTTGTGTACCGGGCCTTTGATTTTCAGCGGAACAGGGCGTGAGTCGGGATTGCGGGCATTGTAGATTAAGAGTTCTTCTGACAATTCCTGTTTTTCCAAATTGGTGAAACCGCTGCTGATGACGCGTACGCTGTCGGACAGTAATTCGGTGTTGATGTGGTGGCTTACGCCTTTTTCAATCACGCTGTTCAGCGAAAAGCGGTGAAACGGCGTTTGCAGCTTGTTTTCCATGTCTTTTTTAATGTTACCGTTTTGCAGGATATTGTTTATGTCGATGCCATGCCATGCGCCGTCTGAAACATTCAGGCTGAGCGTGCCGTCTAAAGACTGCAATATGCGGCGGCGGTCTTGGCCTTTGAAAGTCAGGTTAATCACCGTATCGCCTGTGCCGCTGAAACTGTGAAAGCCGAACAAATCCTGCAGCAAAGGGCGGATTTGCACGCTTTGTACGTTTTGCTGAAAATGATAGGAAATCGGCGTAGTGTTGGCCATGCTGATGCTGCCTTCAGTGTGGCCGCCATACAATCCGGCCTTGAAATTGGTGAAGACGATGTGTTGGCGGTTGGCCGAAATCAGCGTTTCGACATTATCCAACTGCAAACCGGGAAAGCTCATGTTACCGATTCTGACCTGCGCTTCGATGTTGGGCAGATTGTCGTCATTGAGAAATTCGGGGTAAATATTGCCCGATTGCGCTTCCAAATCTTCCCAGTAGGGCGAGAGGGAGAGTTTCTGTAAGGCGAGACCGGCTTCAAGCAGCGGCACTTGTCCGGCTTCATTGCTGTATTTAATGGTGAGTGCGGCCGGCTGGCGGTCTAAATAGCCGTTGAATTTTCCTTGCCAATGCCTCCAATCGGTCATGCTGAAGCTGCCGTCCAACAAGCTGATGTAGCGCGGACGTAGTGCATGGTTGACCATATCCTGCATGCTGGCGATGTGGATGGCATCGGATTTCAACCCATCGGCTTTTTGCCAAACCAAGGGACCGGAAACCGAAATATTCGTCTGCAACCGTCCAATCCTATGATTGGCATTGAGTTTGAAACCTGCCAAAGAAGCTTTGCCGTTAAGTAGTTTGGCTTTATCCAGCTTCAACGAGCCACTCCATTGGTCGGCTTCATTGCCTGCAGTAAATGCGCTGTGGAAAGTATCGACGTACACGTGATCGGTGTTGAACGTGAGCTGGGGCACTTGTGCGGTGAGGTGGAAACTGCGGTAGGAACTGTCGGCACGCAAAGTGAACTTGCTTGCTTGCAGCAGGCCTTGTTTTGTTTGCCAAGCCAGTGCGCTGTCGGCCACGACTTTGATGGTTTCATCGTTCAGACGGCTTTCTGCGGTTAGGCGGAATGCCGGAATTTTCCAGTCGTTGGCCGCCGCTTCCAATAAGCCCGTGCCTTTCCAAGAAATAGGCATTCTGCCGGAGTTGAAATTACCGGTCACGCTGAATTCGCGCTTTCCCGAGTCAGACTCTTTGGTATTGAGGCCGAGTTGCTCAATCAGGTATTCGCCGCTAATCAGGCGCAAACGCAGCGTGCTGTTTTCAATAATCAGGCGGTTGAAGTTGGTATGGCGCCTTTGCTGCCAAATATCCTGTAAGCTCCATTTGCCGTCACTTGTGCGCTGTAAAGTGGCATTGGCCCCGGAAACCACCCATTTTTCAATCACAGGGTCATCGGTCCACAGGCTTTGCCAGCCCAGTCCGATACGCATTTCTTTGATATGGATGGCGGCGGCGGTGCTGTGCGGTTGGCTGATGATGAGATTTTTTAAGGTGATGGTCGGGCGGGGAAACAGATTGCGCTTGATGCTTTCGTCGAAACGGATAGTGCGTTCGGTTTGCCCCAAATTTTCTTGGGTGAATTGGTGAATGCGTTCGGCGCTGAGAAAATGGTAAACTGATGCATACAGGCTGACAAACATCAAGAACGATACCAGCAGACCGAAAAATGCGATTTTCAGCCAAAATTTTCCTGAATTCAGCAAGCGGTTTATCATGATGATGAAAGCGTAGAGTCAAGCGTAAAGTATAACACACGGTGAATGCAGGATAATGAGAGACAGATAATTTATCGGTTTTTAACAATATATATGTTTTGTTTACCTAGGTATAAGAAATAACCGGGTTGTTTACAACCGTTTGAGAAATGATGCCTGCCAGATTTCAAACGGCGTATTACCTTTCAAGCGCTTATGCGGCTTAACCAGATGATAAAGATTGACAAAGCGGCACAACGCTTCCTGTGCTCCTTATTCCGGAACGTACATTTGTGCAGCGGTACGGTTGGGTAAAACAGCCGCATAAAGTTCCCGGGAACAATTATCAATGGTGGCAAGCAGATAATCTTCCGGGTCGGTTGCTTTTTGGTTTTGCCGCAAAGGCAGCCGTTTGGTATCGAAATGAACCATTTTGCCGAGATAAGATTTATTGTGGCGTTTGGCTGGTTTGAAACGTGGTACTTTTTTGAAGCGTAAGCAGCGGCAGGTAGGCGGCTTTAAGCATACGGTAGATGGGTACCTACTGACGTTGTATTGTCCGGCAAGGGAGGTAACGGGTATACGCCCTCCGGATGACTTGACGGCTATGCGGGGTAGGACGGGTGTTTTTATGGATGCCCATATCAGTATTGTCTTCATAAATACTTAAAATAACGCCAGCTTTGCTTACGACAATGTAATTTAAGAAATAGATTTAACTGCTTCTGGCACAGCCGGATTAACGGCAGCCAGTGTCCGAAGTGCCAACAACCCGTTCCCCAAACTGCGGCACCGTATTTGCTGACGAATGTGGGAAGCAAACCCCGTTTTCAGATATCACCGAACCGGATGGGCCTTATTCCGGTGCCAGACGCATCCGTGGCAAACGGGCTCGGGGAGCCGGTGGAAAAACCACCGTATTGGGCATATTGGAGCGTGATGACAAGGTCCGTACCGGAACCGTACCCGGTGCTTCAAAAGTCATGCTGCAAAAGGTTATCCGGGGCCATCTCCCTATCAAAGGCGTTACCAATACCGGTGGCCGGCGTGGTTCTGGTTGATATGGGCTGTGAAAAACACTTCCGTGTCCGTCACGCAGGTAACGGGCTTGCCGGAGGGGTTCGGCATATCAGCGGAATGGGGTCATTTTGGGCTTATGCAAAAAACAGGATGGTTGAATTTAACGGCGTATCCGGACGGACGTTTTATTGGCACCTGAAAGAAACGGAATTCCGCTTTAATCACAGACATGATAACCTGTATGCAATTTTGTTGGAAATGTCACGGAATATGCCTTTGGATTAGATTTTCTTCCTGAGCCCCTATGATTTTAAGCTTCAACAGAATTATTTTGAAAAACGTTTGCCACCCTTTAGCTGCTGTTCATATTGGCTGACATAATCAGCTTTAGGCAAACCGGCCAACACATGGATATGTGCTGCTGCCGATTTGGCCAACGGCTCGAGTGTGTAGCCGCCTTCCAATACTGAGACAATTTTTCCGTTGCAGCTTGAGGCCGTCTGAACGATTTTATCGGTCAGCCAGGCAAAATCTGCCTCATGCAGATTCAGACGGCTTGTTTCCTCGCGTTTGTGCGCATCGAATCCGGCGGAAATCAACACTAATTCTGGTTTAAATTCTGCCAGCTTGGGCAGCCATGCTTCTCTGATCACAGAGCGGAAGGCGCGGCTGCAGGTGCCTGTGGGGAAAGGTGTATGAATCATATGCGGATTGCGCCCTTGCCGGCTTTCAGGAAGCACAAACGGGAACAAATCTTTTCCAAACAAGTTGAGAAACATGACGCGTGGATCGTCTTTGAAAATTTCCGCCGTGCCGTCGCCGAAATGGATGTCGAAATCAATCACCGCTACCCGTTGCAGGCGGTATTCGGCAATCGCGTGCATTACGCCTACGGCGACATTGTTGATTAAGCAGAACCCGCCGGCTTTGTCGGAGTGCGCGTGATGGCCGGGCGGCCGCACCGCACAAAAAGCGTGACAGGCTTTTTTGTTCATGACCATATTGACTGCCTGCACTACTGCGCCCGCCGCAAAACGGATGGCCTGCAGGGAGCCGTGGCTCATTATGGTATCGTCGTCAATGCGGTAGATTTTGCCCTTTTGCGGCTGATGGTTTTCCAAAAAGCGCAGATATTTGCGCGGATGTACCAAGGCCAACTGTTTGTCGCTGATTTCCTGTGCTTGCGCGGTTTGCAGCTTCGGCCAAATATTTTGGTTTTTTAGTTCGGCTTCGATGGCAACGATGCGTGCAGGGGATTCAGGATGGTATAGGCCCGGCTCGTGTTTGGCAAAAATAGAATGCGATATCCACAGGGTGCGGGCGTTTTTTCCCATGAGTCTTCGGATAAACGTGCGTAAGCGGCTGATGAGTTTCTTCATATGCGGGCGGGTTTGCAATAAAGTGGGCTTCAGGCCGTCTGAAATTTCAGACGGCCTGTCTGATAAATATGGTTAATAAGTACGGAAATACTTGGAAAATTTGCAGACGGCCTTTAGAATAGAGCAATTTTGGGGCTGACCCAACTGAAATTTCAGTCCTGCTTTTCAATTGACAACGATTATAGAACGGAAAAACTATGGAACAAAGTATGTTGGTTCAATTTGCACCACTCGTCCTCATTATGGTGGTGTTTTATTTCCTGATTATGCGTCCGCAACAAAAGAAATTCAAAGCCCATCAACAAATGCTGTCTGAATTGAAAGTCGGTGATAAAGTGGTATTGGCTGCCGGTTTCAAAGGCCGCGTGACGCGTGTTGGCGAGCAGTTTTACAGTGTGGAAATCGGTCGTGGCGTGGACGTGGAAGTTGACCGCAGTGCCATTGCCAGTAAAGCCGAATAAGATTGATTGCTGCACATTGATTGCTGCACAAGCCGCCTCATTGTGAGCGCGGCTGTTTGTCTTTAAGAAAAACTGAAGGTTTCTCATGAACCGTTATCCTTTGTGGAAATACCTGCTGATTGCGTTCACGATTATCTTGGCGGTGGTTTACGCACTGCCCAATTTATTCGGCGAAACGCCTGCGGTGCAGGTATCAACCAACCGACAATCTATTGTCATCAACGAACAAACCCAAAACAGGGTCGAATCTGCTTTGAAGGCGGCCAATATTCCGACAGACGGCATGTTCATTGCCGATAATTCGCTGAAAGTGCGCTTTAAAGATGCCGAAACGCAGCTGAAAGCACGCGATGTCATCGAAAATACCTTGGGCGAGGGCTATATTACTGCGCTCAACCTGCTGGCTGACAGCCCGGAGTGGATGGCGAAAATGAACGCCAATCCTATGTTCTTAGGTTTGGACCTGCGCGGCGGTGTGCATTTTACGATGCAGGTGGACATGCAGGCGGCGCTGCAGAAGACATTTGAGCGTTACGCAGGCGACATCCGCCGTGATTTGCGCCGTCAGAAAATCCGCATCGGTACCATCCGACACACGGACAGCAGTCTGACCGTGCCTTTCCAAGATGCTGCGGATGTGCAAAAAGCTTTGCCGCAATTACAGAACCTGTTGCCTGAAACCACGCTCACGCCTGAAGGCAATCATGTGGTGTTGACGCTGTCTGAAGCGGCAGTAACCAAAATCCGTACCGATGCGGTAAAGCAAAACATCACCACACTGCACAACCGTGTGAACGAATTGGGCGTGGCTGAGCCGGTGATTCAGCAATCTGGTGCCGAGCGTATTGTGGTTCAGTTGCCGGGTGTGCAGGATACGGCGAAAGCAAAAGACATTATCGGCCGTACTGCGACTTTGGAGGTACGCATGGTGGAGGACGATCCGGTGATGGTCAATGCGGCTCTAAACGGCAATGTGCCGAGCGGCTACGAATTACTGTATAGCGCAGGCGAGCATCCGCAGGCAACTTTGGTGAGCAAGCAGGTTGAACTGACCGGCGATAATATTAACGACGCCCAACCAAGCTTCGACGAAATGGGCGCACCGGCCGTGAGCATTAACTTAGACGGTACAGGCGGCACAATTTTTGCCGAACTGACTTCGCAAAACGTCGGCAAACGCATGGCCATGGTATTGATTGACCAAGGTAAGGCTGAAGTGGTGACTGCGCCGGTTATCCGCTCTGCCATTACCGGCGGCCGCGTGCAGATTTCAGGCAGCATGAGCAGCGCAGAAGCCAACGATACTTCATTGCTGCTGCGCGCCGGTTCGTTAGCGGCGCCTATGCAAATTGTGGAAGAGCGCACCATCGGCCCGTCTTTGGGTAAGGAAAACATCGAAAAAGGCTTTAATTCGACGTTGTGGGGCTTTGCCGCTGTTGCCATATTTATGGTGATTTATTACCGCCTGATGGGTGTGTTCTCTACTATTGCTTTGAGTGCCAATATTCTGTTTTTGATTGCGATTCTGTCTGCCTTGCAAGCAACATTGACTTTGCCGGGCATTGCTGCCTTGGCCTTGACTTTGGGTATGGCGATCGACTCAAACGTATTGATTAACGAACGTATCCGCGAAGAATTACGCGCTGGTGTGCCGCCGCAGCAGGCGATTAATCTGGGTTACCAACACGCTTGGTCAACGATTGTCGATTCCAACCTGACCTCGCTGATTGCCGGTATTGCTTTGCTGGTGTTCGGTTCAGGTCCGGTACGCGGTTTTGCAGTGGTGCACTGTTTGGGTATTGTGACTTCGATGTATTCGTCTGTGGTGGTATCGCGTGCGCTGGTGAATTTGTGGTATGGCCGAAAACGGAAACTGCAAAGCATTTCCATTGGTTCGGTTTGGAAACCGGAGCCGGTTGCCTCGAATACCGTGGCAGATAAGGAGTAAAACATGGAATTATTCAGAATCAAACGCGATATTCCATTCATGAGTTACGGTAAACTGACTACGTTTGTTTCGTTGGTCACGTTTGTTGCAGCAGTATTTTTCTTGGTCACCAAAGGCTTGAATTTTTCGGTGGAATTTACCGGCGGTACCGTGATGGAAGTGCAGTATCAGCAAGGCGCCGATGTCAATCGGACGCGTGAAAAACTCAATACCCTGAATTTGGGTGAGGTGCAGGTACAAGCCTTGGGAACCACCAAACACATCATGATCCGCCTGCCGAACAAAGAAGGCGTGCCTTCGGCGCAGTTATCGAATCAAGTGATGGATTTGTTGAAGCAAAGTAGTCCCGATGTGACTTTGCGCCAAGTGGAGTTTATCGGTCCGCAAGTCGGTGAAGAGTTGGTGACCAACGGTTTGCTGGCTTTGGGTATGGTGGTGATCGGTATCATTATTTATCTGTCGATGCGCTTCGAATGGCGTTTTGCCGTGGCGGCGATTATCGCCAATCTGCACGATATTGTGATTATTCTCGGCTGTTTTGCGCTGTTTCAATGGGAATTTTCATTGACCGTATTGGCCGGTATTTTGGCGGTATTGGGTTATTCGGTGAACGAATCGGTGGTGGTGTTTGACCGTATCCGTGAAAACTTCCGCAAACCGGCTATGCGCAACCATACCGTGTCTCAGGTGATTGACAACGCGATTACCGCGACTATGAGCCGTACCATCATTACCCACGGCTCGACTGAAGCGATGGTGTTGTCGATGCTGATTTTCGGCGGTGCTGCGTTGTACGGTTTTGCCTTGGCTTTGACCATCGGCATTGTGTTCGGTATTTATTCGTCGGTTTTGGTGGCCAGCCCACTGTTGCTGATGTTCGGCCTCAACCGCGAAAATATTTCGAAAACACCGAAGAAAAAAGAAGAAGTGGTGGTGTAAACGCCGTCATGTTTTCAGACGGCCTTGTTTGATAATAAAGCCGTCTGAACGAAAACGCGCTGATTTTCAGCGTGTTTTTTTGTGTGTTCAGTCTGCATGATTATTTGGACACGGTTATACCGGGTTTTATAACTGATTATAATAATGGCTACATTGGGTAGGTCGGATTCTTGAATCCGGCATTTGCTTAAAAAAATAAGGAAATCGTTTAAATTCAGGGTAAAGTTTGCAGATGTCGGATACAGGGTATCCGACTTACCCCGAGTGTTCATCTTTAAGCTAATCAGCTATATTTGAATTTCATTTTTGAGGTTGGGAATATGGTATGCGGGTTTGGAAAGTGTGAAAGAAAAATAAAAAAACTGTGCAATTAAAATGTGTATTTGCATGGATTTTGCGGTGTATCAAATTTATATTACTGATTCATAAAGGATTGCTTGCCAGCGTAAGGGTTTTTAAACATAATACCTCGGATGTCAAGCTTATTGCAGTTTGTGCGTTACGAAAGATAACATGATTTTAAACGAACCAAACTCCCATTTCTAACACAGATTTCAACCCGAAAGTTTAACCGACAGGCCGTCTGAATACAGGTGGCATCGGCTGTAAATGTAAATAAAATAGCAAACATACTTTTTCAATTTTTATACTTATACTTAGAGTGAGGACTTTTTATGAATCAATCCAAGCTTCTTTATTGGTCTGTGACTGTCGCATTAGCAGGTTTTCTGTTTGGTTTCGACACGGTGGTGATTTCCGGTGCCGACCAATCATTGCAGAGTATGTGGGGCAGCCCGCCTTTATTTCACGGCCTGGTGGTGATGTCGTCTGCCTTGTGGGGTACGGTTATCGGTGCGCTTTTCGGCGGCATTCCAACCGATAAATTCGGCCGTAAGAAAACGCTGATTGTTATCGGTATTTTGTATGTGGCCAGCGCCTTGGGTTCGGCCTTGGTATCCGATCCTTATCTGTTTGCCTTCTTCCGCTTTATCGGTGGTTTGGGCGTGGGTGCTTCGACCATTGCAGCGCCGGCTTATGTGACCGAAATCGCACCGGCTGAAAAACGCGGCCGTTTGGTGGCGATGTATCAGTTCAACATCGTATTTGGTATTTTGATGGCGTATTTGTCCAACTTCATTATCAGCAACATGGATTTTGGTGAACAGACTTGGCGCTGGATGCTGGGTATCGAAGTGATTCCGGCCTTGATTTATACTTTGATGGTGTTCGGTGTACCGATGTCACCGCGTTGGTTGGCCATGCAAGGCCGTTTGAAAGAAGCGGAAGCAGTGTTGGAGCAAATCAATCCGAATGCCGATGTAAAAACCTTATTGGAAGCCAATCAGGAGGAAGGTCGCAAACACGAAAGTATATGGCTGAAAAAATACCGTTATCCAGTGATTTTGGCCTTTTTGATTGCCTTTTTTAATCAAATGTCAGGCATTAACGCCTTTCTGTATTACGCGCCGCGTATTTTTGAAATCGCCGGTTTGGAGCAAAATGCCGCCATGTTGAGCAGTGTGGGTATTGGTATTATCAATCTGCTGTTTACCTTTATCGGTTTGTCACTGATTGATAAATTTGGCCGCCGTCAATTGATGTATATCTGTTCATTCGGCTATATTGTATCGTTGGGCTTGGTATCGATGGCATTCTTTATGGGTTGGAAAGGTATGGCGGTACCACTGTTCTTCTTCCTGTTTATCGCCGCACATGCTATTGGCCAAGGTACCGTGATTTGGGTGTTTATTTCTGAAATTTTCCCGGGTCATCTGCGTGCGCAAGGCCAATCTTTGGGCAGTTCGACCCACTGGGTATTGGCTGCTGCGATTCCGGCTGCCATTCCGTTCTTATTCGGCAGCGTCGGTGCGGCATGGGTGTTCGTATGCTTCACGCTGATGATGGTATTGCAACTGCTGTTTGTGATGTTTATGATGCCGGAAAGCAAAGGCGTTCCGCTGGAAGAATTGGCTAAATCGTTAATTAAGGAAGATTGAGAATGAAAGTAACCAGTTTCGGTGAAGTACTGTGGGACGATTTCCCTGGCGGAAAAGTATTGGGTGGTGCGCCGTTGAATGTAGTGGTCCGTCTGAAAGCCTTGGGTGTGGATGCCAGCATCATCAGCTGCCGAGGCGACGATGAAGCTGGGGAAGAATTACTACATCAGATTCTGAGTAAACACGTCAATACCGACTTGGTGCAGATTTGTTCTGATCAGGCGACCAGTTTGGTGAAGGTATCGCTAGACAAAAGCGGCAGTGCTTCATACGAAATTGTTTACCCTTGTGCTTGGGACCGTATTCAAATGAAGCCCGAAGCTTTGCAGCGTGTGGCCGAATCCGATGCCTTTATTTTCGGCAGTCTCGCCGCGCGTGACGAAGTTTCCCGCACAACACTGGAACAGTTGCTGGAACAAGCAAAATTTAAGATTTTCGATGTCAATTTGCGCAAACCGCATTACGATACCGACCGTCTGTTGGCGACCATGAAGAAAGTAGACATGGTAAAATTGAATGATGACGAATTATATGAATTGGCCGGCGTGTACGGTTCGCCTTATCATTCTATCGAACAGAACATCGTTTATCTCGCCAAACTCACTGGTGTGGAAATTTTGGTGGTTACTCTGGGCAGCCATGGTGCGGCACTGTATCGCGACGGGCAGCTTTACCGCCACAGTGGCTTTCGTGTCAAGGTGGCTGATACCGTCGGCTCGGGCGACAGCTTTCTGGCCGGATTGACATACAAACTTTTGAACAATGCCGATCCGCAGGAAGCCGTCACCTTTGCGTGTGCATTGGGTGCCTTAGTGGCTTCCCACCATGGTGCGACACCTGAAATTTCTTTGCAGGAAATCGAAACCTTTATGAATCCGGCGTGATTTTCCAGTATCAAATAAAAGGCCGTCTGATTTCAGACGGCCTTTTATTATGGATTTACCAATATGTTACAAACGAATCCAAGTCAGTATTTTTCGGACCACCGGTTTCTCCGTCGGACGTGCCGACCATAATCAGACCGACGATTTTGTCTTTTTCGCCGCAATGGAAAGCTTCGCGCAAAAACGGGCTGTTGGTCCACAGGCCGGTAATCCAAACGTTGTCAAAGCCTTGAGCGGTGGCGGCCAGTTGCAAAGCATAGGCCGAACATGCTGCGCTGAGCATTTGTTCCCATTCCGGTTTGGGTTTCGGCACATTTTGATTCGGTGCAAAAGTGACGCCAATCACCATCGGCGCCATATGGCCGACTTTTTCTGCTTTTTGCATGGATTCTTCAGAAAAATTCAATTCGGTCACGGTTTGGCGTAAGAGTCCTCGGAATCGGGTTAGTCCGGTTTCGCTTTGAATTACGGTAAATTTAAACGGACGCATATTGCCATGATCCGGCACTTGGGTTGCGGCCTGCAGCATGATTTTCAATTGTCCGGCATTAGGGGCGGGGGCGGCCAATTTTTTAGATGAGCGTCGGGTGGTCAATAATTCTAGGGCATTCATGAAGGGTTCCTGTATTTTGACGGTAAATGGTTCTTTATAGCACAAAATATTTTCCGAAGCGAATACGTGGTTTGACATGAAAACATAAAGAAAGCCGTCTGAATATTTCAGACGGCTTTCTTTATGATGAAATCAACCGTAGCGGCGTTGGAAATCCTGCATGAATTCTACCAAGGCTTCGACACCGGCCAACGGCATGGCGTTATAAAGGCTGGCGCGCATACCGCCGACGGTTTTGTAACCTTTGAGCAAGCGTAGGCCGCGCAAATCAGCTTCTTGTACAAACAATTTATCCAGTTTGCCGCTGTCTGTTTTAAACACCACGTTCATTTTGGAGCGGGCGTTGGCGGTAATTGGATTGATATAGAAACCGCCGCTTCCGTCGATGGCATCGTAAAGCGTTTCCGCCTTGATGTTGTTGACTGCTTCGATAGCTTTCACGCCGCCCTGCGTTTGCAGCCAGCGGAACACCAGGCCGGAAATGTAAATCGGGTAGGTTGGCGGCGTGTTATACATGCCGTCCTTTTCGATGTGGGTACGGTAGTTGAACACGCTCGGGATGTTTTTCGGGCAACGGTCGAGTAAGTCTTCGCGGATAATTACCACGGTTACGCCCGCCGGGCCGATATTTTTCTGCGCACCTGCATAAATCAGGCCGTAATCGGCCACATTGAATTCACGCGACAAAAGCTCGCTTGACATATCGCACACCAAAGGCGGCATGCCGTCTGAAAGCTTAGGCACGTTTTGATACTGCAAGCCGTTGACGGTTTCGTTAATGGCAAAGTGAACGAAAGCCGAGTGGTTAGAAATTTCCCAATTATCGGCATCCGGCAAATCTTTGTAGTCAAATAACTCGCCGCCGTGTGCCGCAATATGTACCTTGACATCGGTTAAAAGCGGCATTTGCTCTGCAGCCAAACGGCTCCAATTGCCCGTTACCACGGCATCGATGCGTTCGAAACCGTGTGCCAGATTCATTGCCGTCATATTAAACTGTGTGGTTGCGCCGCCTTGTAAAAATAGCACTTTATAATTATTAGGAATGTTTAAAAGCCGGCGCAAATCTTGTTCGGCATGATGCAAAATCGACATGAACATATCGGAGCGGTGGCTCATTGCCATCACGGGAAAACCGGTACCGCAATAATCCAGCATTTCCTGCTGGGCGGTACGCAAAACGGCTTCAGGCAAAACAGCAGGGCCGGCGGAGAAATTATAAATTGGCTGGGCAGACATGGCGTGTTCTTCGTAAGAATAAGGAATGATAAGGCATTTGATTTTAGAGTTTGCCATCAGGGTTAGCAAGCATTTCGGTAGCAGATAAACGCATGCTGAGGCCGTCTGAAAAATAATCTTTATTTTAAATGATTGTTTATGATAATATTTTTGAAAAATTTTATTAGGCCGTCTGAAAAATAATTTGTGGGGTGTTGATGGCAATCAAAGCAGATGAGTAAAGGCGGCGAGCCTGAAATGAAAAAAGGCAAGTGAAATCAATGCTTTTATTTTGCCTTCAAATGCGTTATAATACGGCAATTTTTCGAATTGATAGAAAAATGGCCGGGCGGCCATTTTTTTGTTTTTATACTTTGGAGTCGCATGGATATTCAGAATATTCTTGATAAAACCCTGCCCGGCTTAGGCTGCGAGCTGGTGGATTTCGAGCTGACTGCGCAAGGCGATTTGCGTGTGTTTATTGATAAACCCGACGGTATTACCGTGGAAGACTGTGCCACGGTCAGCAACCATTTGAGCCGAGTGTTTATGGTGGAAGACGTGGATTACAAACGCTTGGAAATTTCCAGCCCGGGTTTGGATCGTCCGCTGAAAAAAGCTGCCGATTTCGTCCGCTTTGCCGGTGAAAAGGCCAAAATCAAAACCCGTTTGCCGATTGACGGACAGAAAAACTTTATCGGCCGTATCGAAAAATGTGAAAATGATGTGGTGACTCTTGCTTTCGACGGTAAAACCGCTGACATTGAAATCAGTAATATCGACAAAGCCCGTCTGCGTCCTGAATTTAAATTTTAAACATAATACATAACGGAGATTCTGAAGATGAGTCGTGAGATGTTACAACTTGCCGAAGCCTTGGCAAGTGAGAAAAACGTAGAAGCGGAAGTGGTATTTCAGGCTTTGGAGTTCGCATTGTCAACTGCCGCCAAAAAGAAAGCCAACCGCGAACATATGGATGTACGCGTGGAAATCGACCGGGGTACCGGCGAATACCGCACTTTCCGCCGTTGGTTGATTGTGGCCGATGAAGATTACACTTATCCGGACGTGGAAAAAACCATTGAAGAAATTCAAGAAGAAATTCCGGATACCGATATCCAAATCGGCGAATACTATGAAGAGCAGTTGGAAAACGAAGGTTTCGGCCGCCAAGCCGCCCAAACAGCCAAACAGATTATTCTTCAACGCATCCGCGATGCCGAGCGCGAGCAAATCCTGAATGAATTCTTGCAACAAAAAGAAGACATCGTTATGGGTACGGTGAAGCGGGTTGAAGGCCACGGCATCATCGTTGAATTGATTGCTGGTAAATTAGATGCCTTGATTCCGCGCGATCAAATGATTCCGCGTGAAAACTTTCGCAGTGGTGACCGCATCCGCGCGCTTTTTGTGCGTGTGGAAGAAATCGGCAATACCGGCCGCAAACAAGTGGTTCTAAGCCGTACTTCCGGTGAGTTCTTGGCAAAGCTGTATGAGCAGGAGGTACCTGAAATTGCCGACGGTTTATTGGAAATCCGCGAAGTTGCCCGCGATCCGGGGCAACGTGCGAAAGTGGCGGTTAAAGCCAATGACCAACGTATTGACCCGCAAGGAACCTGTATTGGTGTGCGCGGTTCCCGTGTGAATGCCGTAAGCAACGAATTGTCGGGCGAGCGTATTGATGTGGTGTTGTGGTCGTCTGAAACCGCACAATTTGTCATTAACGCCTTGTCACCTGCCGAAGTCAGCCGAATTTTGATTGACGAAGACAAACACGCTGTCGATGTGATTGTGGCAGAAGACCAATTGGCATTAGCCATCGGACGCAGCGGTCAGAATGTGCGCTTGGCATCGGATTTGACCGGCTGGCAGCTCAACATTATGACCGTAAAAGAAGCAGACGAGCGTAACGAAGCAGAAGATACCGCTATCCGCGAACTGTTTATCAGCCACATGAGCATCGATGCCGAAACGGCAGATGTTTTGGTGCAAGAAGGCTTTCAAACTCTAGAAGAGGTGGCTTACGTGCCTGCAGCCGAGTTGCTGGAAATCGAAGGCTTTGACGAAGAAATCGTCGAAGTTCTGCGTAACCGTGCACGCGACGCCATTCTGACCTTGGCGATCGTATCTGAAGAGAAACTGGCTGATGTGTCGGAAGACATGCGCAATTTGGACGGTTTGGATTCGGATATGCTGCGTGATCTGGCGCAAGCCGGTATCATCACGCGTGACGATTTGGCCGAATTGTCTGTGGATGAATTGATTGAAATTACCGGTGTCACCGAAGAGGAAGCTAAAAAAGTGATTATGGCTGCGCGTGAACATTGGTTTACCGAAGAAAGTAACTGAAGGGGGTAATAGATGAGTAACACAACCGTAGAACAATTTGCCGCCGAAATGAATAAACCCGTCGACGTATTATTGAAACAATTGCACAGTGCCGGTGTCAACAAAAGCAACGGCAGCGACTCCTTGACTTTGGAAGATAAGCAGCTATTGGCTCAATATCTGAAAAAGCAAAACGGTAGCGACAATGCGACAATCAGCATTACCCGCACCAAAAAAGAAGTCAGCACCGTTGACGGCGTTAAAGTAGAAACACGCCGCCGCAGCCGTGCAGTCAGTATTCCTTCTGCTGAAGAAATTGCCGCTGAAGCCAAAGCCAAGATGGAGGCGCAAAAAGCAGCAGATGCTGAAGAAGCCAGAAAAGTGCAAGCTGAAAAAGAAACTGCCGAAAAGGCCGTTGCCGAACGTCCAAAAGCCGAAGCCGAAGCCGAAGCAGCACGCTTGAAAGCGGCGCAACAAGCCAAAGCGGGAGAGAAAAAAGCCGTTGGGCAAGCCGTGAGGCCGTCTGAAAGCAATGTGGGCGAAAAGGCTAAACCTGCGGCGAAACCAAAACAAGACAAGTCTCAGAGTAAAGTTAAGGAAGCACCGAAAAAGGCAGCACCGGTGCCTGAAGCGCCTAAGCCTGTGGTGAGTGCTGCCGAGCAGGCCGCGCGTGATGAAGAAGCCGAGCGGGCAGCCAAATTGCGTGCGGCCCAAGAAGCCTTGTTGCGTGAAAAACAAGAGCGTCAGGCGCGCCGTGAGGCCGTGAAGCAGCAGGCCGCTCAAGAAGCCAAAGCCGCCAAAGAAAACAAATCTGCCGGATTGCGTACGGCCAAACCGTCCAAACCGGCTGAAAAGGCCGATACTGGAGACAAAGCGGTTAATCCGGCTCGAGCCAAAAAAGACGAACGCCGCACTCGCGATGATGCGGATGCCCGTCCGCGCGGTGGTAAAAATGCCAAAGGCGGCCGCAATCAAAGCGGCGGACAAGACGAACGCGTCCGAGGCGGAAAAAAAGGCAAAAAACAACTGAAATTGGAACCGAACCAACATGCATTCCAAGCACCGACCGAACCGGTTGTGCATGAAGTATTGATTCCGGAAACCATTACCGTGGCCGATTTGGCGCACAAAATGGCAGTCAAAGGTGTGGAAGTGGTGAAAGCCTTGATGAAAATGGGCATGATGGTGACCATCAACCAATCCATTGACCAAGATACGGCGCTGATTGTGGTGGAAGAACTCGGCCACATCGGCAAGCCGGCCGCAGCCGACGATCCGGAAGCATTCTTGGATGAAAATACCGAAGTGGCGGTAGCAGAATTGCTGCCGCGTCCTCCGGTAGTGACTGTGATGGGTCACGTGGACCACGGTAAAACCTCGTTGCTTGACTATATCCGTCGTGCAAAAGTGGTGCAGGGCGAGGCTGGTGGTATTACCCAGCACATCGGTGCCTATCATGTGGAAACCCCGCGCGGTGTGATTACCTTCTTAGATACTCCCGGTCACGAAGCATTTACTGCCATGCGCGCGCGTGGTGCCAAAGCAACCGATATCGTGATTTTGGTAGTGGCAGCCGATGACGGCGTGATGCCGCAAACCATCGAAGCCATTGCCCATGCGAAAGCAGCCGGTGTGCCGATAGTGGTTGCTGTGAACAAAATCGATAAAGAAGCAGCCAATCCCGAGCGTATCCGTCAAGAATTGACTGCGCATGAAGTCGTGCCGGACGAATGGGGCGGTGATGTTCAGTTTGTTGATGTTTCTGCGAAAAAAGGTCTGCACATTGATGCGTTGCTTGAAGCCGTCTTGCTGGAAGCCGAGGTGTTGGAACTGACCGCACCGGTAGATGCACCAGCCAAAGGTATCATTGTCGAAGCCCGTTTGGACAAAGGCCGCGGCGCGGTTGCAACCCTATTGGTACAAAGCGGTACACTGCGCAAAGGCGACATGCTGCTGGCCGGTACGGCCTTCGGTAAAATCCGTGCTATGAGCGATGAAAACGGCAAAGCGATTAACGAAGCAGGTCCGTCGATTCCGGTGGAAATTTTGGGTTTGTCTGACGTGCCTAATGCCGGCGAAGATGCCATGGTATTGGCCGACGAGAAAAAAGCGCGTGAAATCGCCTTGTTCCGTCAAGGCAAATACCGCGACGTCCGCTTGGCGAAGCAACAGGCAGCGAAGCTGGAAAACATGTTCAACAATATGGGCGAAAGCCAGGCGCAATCGTTGTCTGTCATTATCAAAGCCGATGTTCAAGGTTCTTACGAAGCCTTGTCAGGCAGTCTGAGAAAACTGTCGACCGACGAAGTAAAAGTCAATGTGTTGCACAGTGGTGTCGGCGGGATTACCGAGAGTGACGTCAACTTGGCCATCGCTTCCGGTGCCGTGATTATCGGCTTTAACGTACGTGCCGATGCGTCCGCACGTAAACTGGCTGAAAACGAAAGTGTGGAAATCCGCTACTACAACATCATCTATGATGCCATTGATGATGTGAAAGCCGCAATGATCGGTATGCTGGCGCCTGAAGAAAAAGAACAGGTCACCGGTACCGTGGAAATCCGTCAAGTCATCAGCGTATCCAAAGTCGGCAATATTGCAGGTTGTATGGTGACCGACGGTGTGGTAAAACGCGATTCGCACATCCGCCTGATCCGCAACAACGTGGTCATTCATACCGGCGAGTTGGCTTCGTTGAAACGCTACAAAGACGACGTCAAAGAAGTGCGTATGGGTTTTGAGTGTGGTTTGATGCTCAAAGGTTACAATGAAATCATGGAAGGGGACCAGCTCGAATGCTTCGACATTGTCGAAGTAGCGCGTTCGTTGTAATCGTTCGTTGTAATTTGTAATGATGAAGTAGCGAATATCAAAGACTCTTACATTTGCCTGACAAGTGTAACGTTCCACCAACAGAAAAAGGCAGTATGCGGTAGCATACTGCCTTTCCCGACAACAAAAATCGCAACATGGCCGACACGCAACTGACCGCAAGGCAACGACTGCATTTCCGGACACGACCGCAAGCAACCCCCCAGACAGACCGCACAAACCATCCTCCGCCGCCAGCCGCAAAATCAAAGCAGAACATACCGTTACCGACAGGCACAGCAACACAGCGGCGCCGGAAAGAAAAACAAAACCGCACGGGAAATGACCGCTGCCGCCAAACAGGCTGTTGCAGGGCCGATTACCCGGAAGTACTGCCCCGAACAGGTCTGCGCCGCCTCCAAACACAAAGGCATCAAACCGCAGCACCGTCATCCCGCCGAAGACCGTAAAACGGCGGCAGCCTTTACACCCGCCGGCGCGCCATCTCCGACCCCCTGGCAGGGAAAAACACGGGATTATGAGATACCGGCCGATTTGTTTTTAGTGGCTCCTGCAGCCGGCATTTGAGTGTTGCACTTGAAATGCGAATGTAAGAGGCTTTTGTTTTTTGATTTTGCCCGGCTTATTTTTTCAGACGGCCGTGCAGCTCCTGTACACTGTACACACCTAAGTGGTCGCGGCTTTTCGCGCCTTCGCTCATGGCTTCACCGCCGGCGATGGTGGTGTATTGCGGCACGCGTTGAGTCAATGAGGTGCGGCGAATGCTGTGGCTGTCGGCAACTGATTGCGCGTCGCCGGCCACAGTGTTGATCACCAAGGCAATTTCATCGTTTTTGATGGCATCGACGATGTGCGGACGGCCTTCCAAAACTTTATTTACTACGCCTACTTCGATGCCTTGCGCATTCAAGTAGGCTGCGGTGCCGCTGGTGGCGATGATTTCGTAGCCCAAGGCAAGGAAGTTTTTCGCGGTTTGCACCACCAGCGGCTTGTCTTCGTCGCGCACGGCCAAGAAGACTTTGCCGCTGTCCGGCAGGCGTTCGCCCGCGCCCAGTTGGGCTTTGTAGTAGGCTTCACCGAAGTTCGCACCCACACCCATCACTTCGCCGGTCGAGCGCATTTCGGGACCGAGAATGGTATCGACACCGGGGAATTTGATAAATGGGAACACGGCTTCTTTAACGGCGTAGAAATCAGGAATCACTTCTTTTTTAATGCCTTGTTCTTGCAGCGAAATGCCTGCCATCGCACGCGCGCCGACTTTAGCGAGTGGTACGGAAGTGGCTTTCGATACAAACGGTACGGTACGTGAAGCGCGTGGGTTCACTTCCAATACAAACACCATGCCGTCTTGTACGGCAAATTGTACGTTCATCAGGCCGATCACGTTGAGCGCGTAGGCCATCGCTTTGGTTTGGCGGCGGATTTCGTCTTGGATTTCCGCATTCAGCGAGTATGGCGGCAATGAGCAACCGGAGTCGCCCGAGTGGATACCGGCTTGTTCGACGTGTTGCATGATACCGCCGATCACTACATCTTTGCCGTCTGAAACGCAGTCGACATCGACTTCGATCGCATTGTTTAAGAAGAAATCAAGCAATACCGGGCTGTCTTCCGATGCTTGCACCGCTTCGCGCATATAGGTTTTCAGCTGCTCTTGGCTGTGAACCACCTGCATGGCGCGGCCGCCTAAAACGTACGACGGACGCACTACTAGGGGATAGCCGATTTCTTCGGCCAATACCAAGGCTTCTTCTTCGTTGCGGGCGGTGCGGTTTGGCGGTTGGCGCAGGCCTAAATCGTTCAACACTTTTTGGAAGCGTTCGCGGTCTTCGGCAGCGTCAATGCTGTCGGCTGATGTGCCGATGATGTTCACGCCATTTTCCACCAAGGCGTTGGCCAGTTTCAGCGGTGTTTGGCCGCCGTAATGCACAATTACGCCCCAAGGGTTTTCTTTTTTCACGATTTCCAACACGTCTTCCAAAGTCAGCGGCTCGAAATACAGGCGGTCGCTGGTGTCGAAGTCGGTGGACACGGTTTCCGGATTGCAGTTGACCATGATGGTTTCAAAGCCGGATTCGCGCAGCGCCAGCGCGGCGTGTACACAGCAGTAGTCAAACTCGATACCTTGGCCGATACGGTTGGGGCCGCCGCCGAGAATCATCACTTTTTTCTTGTTGCTCGGGCGCGCTTCACATTCCTCTTCGTAAGTCGAATAGAGATAGGCGGTATCGGTGGCAAATTCAGCCGCGCAGGTATCGACGCGCTTGTAAACCGGGTGCAGATTCAGGTCGTAGCGGTGTCCGCGTATTGCTTTTTCGCTTACGTTCAGCAGTTGCGACAAGCGTTTGTCGGAAAAGCCTTTGCGTTTCAGACGGCGTAAGGCGGTGTAATCCAAGTCTTGCAATGTGCCGTCTGAAACTTTTTGCTCTTCGGCAACCAAGTCTTCGATTTGCGCCAAGAACCAAGGATCAATGGCGCAGATGTCGAAAATCTCCTCTTTGCTGAAACCGGCACGGAAAGCGTCGGCCACAAACAGCATACGCTCAGGGCCAGGGTTGGCCAGCTCGCGGCGGATTACTGATTTGTCAGACGAGCGCGGATTAAAGCCGCACAAGCCGGTTTCCAAACCGCGCAAGGCTTTTTGGAACGATTCCTGAATGGTGCGGCCGATCGCCATCACTTCGCCTACCGATTTCATTTGCGTGGTTAAGCGGTCGTCGGCTGCCGGGAATTTTTCAAAGGCAAAGCGCGGGATTTTGGTAATCACATAGTCGATTGAAGGCTCAAACGACGCAGGCGTGCGGCCGCCGGTAATGTCGTTTTGCAATTCGTCTAAAGTAAAGCCTACTGCCAGTTTGGCAGCCACTTTGGCAATCGGGAAACCGGTGGCTTTGGAAGCCAGCGCGGAAGAACGGCTCACGCGCGGGTTCATCTCAATCACAATCATCTCGCCGTTGGCCGGATTGATGGCAAACTGCACGTTCGAGCCGCCGGTATCCACGCCGATTTCGCGCAATACCGCCAACGAAGCATTACGCATGATTTGGTATTCTTTGTCGGTCAGTGTTTGAGCCGGTGCAACGGTAATCGAATCGCCGGTATGCACGCCCATCGGGTCGAAGTTTTCAATCGAGCAGATGATGATGCAGTTGTCGTTTTTATCGCGAACCACTTCCATCTCGTACTCTTTCCAGCCGAGTACAGATTGCTCGATCAGCAATTCATGGGTAGGCGACGCATCGAAACCGCGTTCGCAAATCGTCAAAAACTCATCCCGGTTGTAGGCAATACCGCCGCCCGAACCACCCATGGTAAACGACGGACGGATCAGCGTCGGGAAACCGACCTGCTCTTGCGCTGCCAACGCTTCGTTCATGGTGTGGCAGACAAAAGATTTCGGGCAATGCAGACCGATTTTCGCCATCGCTTCTTTAAAGCGGCCGCGGTCTTCAGCTTTGTCGATGACATCTTCGGTCGCGCCGATCAGCTCGACATTGTATTTCGCCAACACACCGTTGCGCGCCAAATCCAGCGCACAGTTCAACGCCGTTTGTCCACCCATGGTCGGCAACACCGCATCAGGGCGCTCTTTGGCAATGATTTTCTCCACCGTCTGCCACATAATCGGCTCGATGTAGGTGGCATCGGCCATATCCGGGTCGGTCATGATGGTGGCAGGGTTGGAGTTGACCAGAATGACTTTATAGCCTTCCTCACGCAACGCTTTACACGCCTGCGCGCCGGAATAGTCAAATTCGCAAGCTTGGCCGATAATGATGGGGCCTGCGCCGATGATGAGGATGGATTTTAGGTCGGTACGTTTGGGCATGTTTATTTACTCTTTTGGATAAGTTCTTCGAAACAAATTTTTGGTTACATTATTTGAATTGTTTGCGTTCATTAGTATCTTTTAATTTAATTCTTGTTCTGTTGGCGGACACAGGTTGTACCAATCGTATTTATAAACTCTTTCACGCAAACTGTTTAAATCTTGAGAAACGGGAATCTCTCCGCCGGATAAGCCGGTTGTTCCATTCGCGACTAAAGTTATTAATGGAAGAAGGTCGTTTTCATTAAATCCGACGGTTTCGTTGGGTTTGGCAATCCAACCTACCTCGGTTTGCCGAATTTGCCGTCGCTTTCACCTCCTGTCCAATTTTCGGGCAATATTTCTTTTTCGACATAAAGGTGAAATGACGAATACGGCCAATCTTTTTCCCGCACTACATAACCGTGTTTTACCGGATTGATGTGGATGTAATTGATATGGGCGTTTAAATCCTGTTGGTTGCGGATTTCATGTTCCCAATACTGCCGCTGCCAGATTCCGCGCTCGTTTTTGCGTTGGCGCGATACAGATATGTGGTTTCGGTTTTCGGGATTACTTGCGCAAACCAGGCCTTAATCATCCTTAACCGCATGGGGTAATTACTGTCGTTTTCGGGCAGTTCTATCAAAATATGCAAATGGTCGGGCAATACGCAAACAGCAATAATTTCAAAAGGGTGTCGGTGTTTTACCGCAGTAAATGCCTGCCGCAAGCTGTCAATATATCTGACCAGCAAATCTTGTGTTCTGTCCTGCAGGGTCAGGGTAAAGAAATAGCTGCTGTCTGGTGTGAAGGCGCGGCGGTATTTCATTGCATATTCTTTTTATTTGGGTTTTGTTGGATTTGGCAACCCAACCTACGGGTTGCTGCCATCTTTCAATGCCGTCTGAAACTTTGCGGTAGGTTGGGTCGGAAACCCGGCATTCACATTCAATCCGACGGTTTCGTTCGGTTTGTACCACAACCTGCCTGTTTCAGCCGGCATTCAATTCTTCAGTTTCAAATCCCCGTCTTTTATCCACCCCATTTTCTGCAGCGGCCACGCAATCAATAAGGTCAATGTGGCGGGTAATACGAAGTGCAGCAAACCGATGGCGAACCAGACAGTTGGGGCGTTGCCCATAGCGTTGATGGTGGCGACTTGGCCGACCAGGCCGCTGGTACCCATACCGGCGCCGCTGGGAATATTGGCCATCTGAAAGCCGATTGTCGCTAAGGGTGCAAGCAGCGCACCGGCCAGGGTCGGCGGTATCCAGATGCGTGGGTTTTTCACGATATTGGGCATTTGCAGCATGCTGGTCCCCAAACCCTGACTGAGCAGGCCGCCGATGCGGTTTTCTTTGTAGCTCATCACGGCGAAGCCGACCATTTGGGCGCAGCAGCCGACGGTGGCTGCGCCTGCCGCCAAGCCGCCGAGTGAGAGTGAGATGGCGACGGCGGCGCTGGAAACCGGCAGGGTCAGCATCATGCCCATTACCACGGCGACGACAATGCTCATGGCAAACGGCTGCAATTCGACCGCCCACATAATCAACGCGCCGATTTCGTTCATGGCGGCGGCGATGACAGGGCCGAAAAATTGGGCGGCGGCCATACCGCTGATTAGTGTGGCGGCTGGCGTGGCGATGATGTCGATCGGTGTGGTTTTGCTGACCAATTTACCGGTTTCAGTGCCAATCGCCACGGCGATAAAGCAGCCGACTGGCCCGCCGAGTGCCGCACCGGCCGAGCCGGTGATGATGCCGGCGAATAAAACCAGCGGCGGTGCTTTCAAGGCATAGGCCACGCCGGCACCAATAGCTGCACCCATACCGGCTTGTGCTTGGCTGCCGATTCCGATCAGCCAAGGCAGGTCTGTCCAGCTGCCGATGGTTTTTAAAATCAGGCCGATAATCAGCGAGCCGAACAGACCGAGCGCCATAAAGTTCAGCGCGTCAATGCCGTAGCGGCGCAGGCTGAATTCGATGTCTTTTTGTGCGAGCAGGGTTTTGATGTTCATTTTTCCTCTTGATGAATATGCCGTCTGAAAGGATTGGGGTGTTTCGGACGGCCTTAGGGTACACGCGTGAGGCAGGTGGTTAAGCCTAATTGTTATCTGATCGAAGCCGAATCCGTAATGGATAGAAAACAGTTATCAGTAGTTAATATTTTGTTTTATTTTGGATTATTATTTTCATACGGCCTTTTTATCCCGTTGCAGATTGTCTGAAAATCCCATTATGCTTTAGCGGTTTTCAGGCTGCCGATAAACTTATCAAACAGATAAGCCACATCGTGCGGCCCTGGGCCAGCTTCCGGGTGACCTTGGAAGCTGAACGCCGCTTGGTCGGTCAACTCAATGCCTTGCAGCGAGCCGTCAAATAATGAGCGGTGGGTTACGTTCACATTTTCAGGCAAAGTATCCGCATCCACTTCAAAGCCGTGGTTTTGGCTGGTAATCATCACGCGGCCGCTTTGCAAGTTTTGTACAGGGTGGTTGGCACCATGATGACCGAACGGCATTTTGCGGGTTTTGCCGCCCACCGCCAAGCCCAATAATTGGTGACCCAAGCAAATGCCGAATATCGGTTTCTTAGTTGCCAAAATTTCCTGAATCGCGTTGATGGCGTAAGCGCAAGGCTCGGGGTCGCCGGGGCCGTTGGATAAGAATACGCCGTCCGGATTCATCGCCAACACATCTGCCGCAGGCGTTTGCGCAGGAACCACAGTCAGGCGGCAGCCGCGTTCGGCCAGCATGCGCAGGATATTGGTTTTCACGCCGAAATCGTATGCGACGACATGGTAAGGCTGTTTCTCAGGCGTGGAGAAACCTTGACCCGGTTTCCATTCGCCTTCCGTCCATTCATAAATTTCCGCGCAGGTTACTTCCCGGGCCAAATCCTTGCCGACCATGCTGCCGAAGGCCGCAATCAATTCTTGCGCTTTTTCTACGGTCGCGTCCGCACCGGTCAAAATCGCACCGGCCTGCGCACCTTTGTCGCGCAAAATTCGGGTCAGGCGGCGGGTGTCGATGTCGGCAATGGCCACAGTTTGATTGCGCACCAGATATTCCTGCAGGCTTTCGGCTGCTCGGAAATTGCTGTGCAGCGGCGGCAAATCGCGAATAATCAAACCGGCAGCATACACATTGCGGCTTTCCGCGTCTTCAGGGTTGGTGCCGGTGTTGCCTATGTGCGGATAAGTCAGCGTGACGATTTGTTTGCAGTATGACGGGTCGGTCAGGATTTCCTGATGGCCGGTCATCGAAGTGTTGAAGACCACTTCGCCGGAAGCCGTGCCGTGATAACCGGCCGATGTGCCGTGAAACATGCTGCCGTCGGCGAGAACCAGAAGTGCTGGGGTTGTCATAATGAATTCCTGTCTTGCTGAATTGAAATGTTTGATAGAGGCTGTCTGAGCAAACGAGGAAAAAGAAAGGGCGTTTTCAGACAGCCTTCAAGAATATGGTCGAAAAAAAGCACGTCACCCCAATATCGGAAATATTGTGTTACGTGCTTTTTCAGGCATTTCGGTCTATGCCGTAGAAGCACTGCATTTTAAGCGAAAACGCCGTTTGGTTCAAGTCGGAAAACGGGCGAGTGGCGGAAAAAGGATAAATGGCTGTTTCATTTTTGTCATCAATTTGCCGTGTGTGCGGCTAAATTGGTATAAATGCTACCTGTTATGCAATAGAAATGATAAAATCAGATTTCGTCAACAATAACAAACGGTTTGTATTTCTATGAAATCGAAATCTGAAAAACATATTGCCGGGAACCGCGCCGCGCGGAAAAACAACGTCCGCCCGATTATCTTGAGCGTGGTTTCGGCATTGTCGCTGGTGGCTTCCGTTCATGCAAGTGCGGCGGCGCAAAAATTTGCCTCTGTGCCGTTTTATTTGCAAAATCAATCGGTAACAGGTGAGGTTAAGGTCAAGCCGAATGTGATGCTGTTTATCGATGATTCGGGCAGTATGAAGTGGGTGCCGGGAGAAAGTAGGGTTCCTTATCTTATTGGTCAAAAATCCCGCATGGAAATTACCAAAGAGGCGCTTAAGGAAGTAGTTGGGCAATATAAAGATTTGATTAATTGGGGCTTTCAAACGCTAAATAATGCCGGCGGGGGCAATGCATCAGCCTACACCAGTGACCATGCTGATATTTTAAAGAGAATTAATGGCATGCGTCCTGCAGGAAATACGCCGACCACCCGGCGTTATTATGAACTGTCGAGTATTGTCCGTAACCAACCATCTTATCGCTGCCAAAAAAACTATATCGTCTTAATGTCGGATGGTGATGCGAACAACAGCTGGTTCTATCCTAGAGGGACGCATAGGATTTTCCCAGCAGATGGCAGCGATACTTTCCGGGATGGATATTTTGGGGTGCGTCGCGGAGGAAGGAAGGTTGATGGTATTAATGGTATTACCGATAGTGTTTTTGACCGCGAGGATGGCTTGGGCTGGTTCAGCCAAACTTTGGCCACAAAAGACTTTAAAACGGGAGGAACTGATAAAACAGGTAAAAGCTGGGATGGCGATCCTGCCGACCCGAAAGATGCTAAAGGAGTCAGCATCTATAAAGATCAAACAGCCGAAACCTTCACAGTCGGCTTTGGCAGCGGCATTAGCGCGGAAGGTAAAAAATACTTGGAACGCGGCGCCTCTCCAAAAGGCGGCTACTTTGCCGCGGATGATGCCGACAGCCTGGTGGCCGCCTTCAAAAGCATCTTCAACAATATCAACGCCTCCAGCACCAGCGTCCCTATCATTTCTCACGGCACGGTTGCGCCGGCTGCAACCAGCAGCAACGGCGTGCCTGATATGGCGGCTGCGGTTGAGTTAGATAGTGGTTCGTGGAGCAGCCGTCTCAAATTCTTCAAACTGAATCCGGACGGTACGGTCAATAATAATGTGGTGACGGAGCCTTCATTCACCAATCGAAAAACCATGATTAATAATGGTAAAACAGTGGCATGGGTGCAGAACCTGGCTGATCGTCAAATGTCCAATGCAGACTTTGGCATCAGTGGCGGAACACCTGCTGATCAATTGGAATGGAAAAATGTTTTGCTGCCTTGGACGGCGCGCCAAAGCACAGATACGCTATTGAATCAAACAGCTAAAAACCGTCGATACAGCCAGGCTTACCGCATCCGTGAAGACGGCAAACGTGATTTGGGCGATATTCTTGGCAGCTCATTGAATACGATTGGCAATAATGTCAAAGGCCGTCAGGAATTTATGGTGACGGCTGCAAATGACGGTATGGTGCATATGTTTCAGCGCGCAAGTGGTGCGCATCCCTACGATTTGAAGCTCAGCTATATCCCTGCGGCAATGGAGCGTGAAGATGATGCCGGTAATGCTTCCACTATGGGCAAATTCTTAAAAGATGTGGCACATGAGCAATATGGTTCGGTCGTGCCACACCGTTATCTGGTTAACGGCGGCATGACTTTGCGCCGTACGCCAAATGGCGCGAAATCAAAAGGCCAGCAAATGTTCATGTTTGGCGCCATGGGGCAAGGCGGCCGTGGTGCGTATGCATTAAACATTGGCGGCGTAAACCGTCATAATGGTTCTCCTCTGGCCTTGAATGCCGGTGAATCGAAATGGCTGTCGGATGTTCCGTTGTTTGAAACCGAAAAAGGCAAGAATAACAAGCTTGGCTATACCATCGGTACGCCGCAAATCGGTCGTATTTCTGTGAAACGCAACGGCGATAGAGTCAGCATAACCGAGAATGTACGCTATGCCGGTTTCTTATCCAGCGGTTATCGTAATATGACTGATAAAGACGGCAAAGATTTAAGTGAAACCGCACTTTATGTTTATGAAATGCTCGGTCAGGAAGCCGGTAGCGGTGAAGTAAAAGGCGATAGTAAAGGGACATTGATTAAGAAAATCGAAGTGTCAAACGGTGTTGGCGGTTTATCATCGCCTACCTTGGTTGATACCGATTTTGACGGCATTGTCGATGTGGCTTATGCAGGCGACTATGGCGGCAATATGTACCGTTTCGATTTGCGTGGCGAAACACCGTCTGCTTGGAAGGCGACCCGTATCTTTGAAGGCCAATCCAGCCAGCCGGTTACTTCCGCACCTGCGGTTTCTCGCCGTAGTAATGGCAGCTATGTGGTGATTTTCGGCACCGGTAGCGATATTTACGAAAGCGATTTGGAAAATAAAAATCAGCAGGCAGTATATGGTATTTTCGACAAGTTGCCGGATACGCCCGATGCTAATCCGGTGAGTGAAAAAGTTGCTAAGCAGGCTGATTTACGGCAACAAACCATGAGCGTTAGCGCTAAAGGCCAGGTGTTTCTAACCAATAATCCTGTTGGTAAAGAACAAAAAGGCTGGTTTTTCAATTTAGAAAACAATGGCGAGCGCGTGGTAGTGAAGCCGACCATGATTCTTCAGACGGCCATATTGTCTACGCGCAGCTATAATAAGGTTACGAATAAGACGAAATCGAATGGTGACGTTTGTATTCCGGACAAAACCGAAACCAAAACCAGCAGCGCCAGCAAGATTTTTGGTGTAAGTGCTGAAAACGGTGGTGCGCTCAATCAGCGTAGTGCGCGTTTGAAATTGCCTATTAACGATGCCGGATTATACGTCAATGGTATCAGCATTCAAGGCATCACCAGCTTTACCTATGTTGATCATACTAAGCTGAATGATTCGCCGGTTACGCGTGACGGCGACAGCGGTGGAACCGGTACGGACCAACCGTTAAAACCAGCCAATAGCGAAATTCCAAACAACAAATGTTTCAGCCGTAAAGCTGTTCGTAAACTGTTGCTGTCTAATTCGACGGATAGCCAGTTGGCGGATATTGATATTGAAGGCCGAATCTGCGGTATCCGTCGTTTGTCTTGGCGTGAAATCTTCTTCTAATTGAAGCCGTAAGATTAAAGGCCGTCTGAAAGGTTTGAACCTTTCAGACGGCCTTTTGTTATGATGAAAAGTTTATTGAAAGAAGCCTTTGTAAAACCTTGGATTTGAGTGTAGTTTGAGTTAGTGCAGCACAGAAAGCGAAGACATATCATAAAGATAAGCAAGCTTTTGAGCAAGGCATAATGAAGAAATGTGCCAAAGATGGGGATTTTGCAAAGGTCTCAACTTTTAATCATGTAATCGTGCGGCATGTAAGGTGTTTTCCAGAAGGGTGGCAATCGTCATCGGGCCTACGCCACCGGGCACGGGGGTAATCATGGCAGCACGTTCTTTGGCGGCATCAAATTCCACATCGCCGCACAAGCTGCCGTCTTCCAAACGGTTGATGCCGACGTCGATGACCACGGCACCCGGTTTCACCCATTCGCCTTTGACAAAATTCGGAATCCCGACACCGACTACCAAGATATCGGCTTGGGCGACTTCTTCCGCTAAGTTTTCAGTGGCGCTGTGGCAGATTGTTACGGTGGCGCGGGAAAGCAGTAATTCCAATGCCTGAGGGCGGCCGACAATATTTGATGCGCCGACGATGACGGCTTTTTTGCCCTTGGGGTCAATGCCGTAGGCTTCGAGGAGGGTCATCACGCCTTTGGGTGTGCAAGGCCGCATGAGCGGCATTTTCACAACCAAGCGGCCGACGTTGTAAGGGTGAAAGCCGTCCACGTCTTTGTGCGGTAAAATGCGTTCCAAAACGGCTTGGCTGTCGATGTGTTTCGGCAAAGGCAGTTGCACCAAAATACCGTCCACTTCGGGATTGGCGTTTAATTCGTCCACCAGCTCCAGCAATTCGTCTTGTGTGGTTTCGGCAGGCAGTTCGTAAGATAAAGAAGCAATGCCTGATTTTTGACAGGCGGTTTTTTTGTTTCGGACATAAACGGCGCTGGCCGGGTCTCCGCCAACCAAAACCACCGCCAGACAAGGTGTATGCAAGCCGGCTGCCGTACGTTTTTCGACTGCTTGGGCGACTGCCGCCAAGCGTTGTTGTGAAATTTTTTTACCGTTGATTAATTGAGCAGTCATGTTTATTCTCTTGTTGCAAGGGGAAGGATGCGGAAATGGGAAAAATCAGGTAATTATCTCATTTTTAAGCTGCTTTTTGCAGTATTTGTCTGTTATTTGTCTGTTGCTTTACGCAGATTTATTTTCAGGCAGCCTGATGGGGTAATAAGGATAAATAGCTGAATATGAATTAAATTCTAAATAAAAATAATCAGATAAATCATATTTTAACAAAATGTTAAATATAAAGGTTGACGTTTTTTTCGAAAATAAGTATAGTTTTACTCTTCAAGTCGGGGCGTAGCGCAGCCTGGTTAGCGCATCTGCTTTGGGAGCAGAGGGTCGTGAGTTCGAATCCCACCGCCCCGACCACACCAGTTTTAGCACGTAACGGCATGAGCGCCCGTAGCTCAACCGGATAGAGCACCGACCTTCTAAGTCGGGGGTTACAGGTTCGATTCCTGTCGGGCGTGCCAAAGGTTTACGGTGGCTATAGCTCAGTTGGTAGAGCCCCGGATTGTGATTCCGGTTGTCGTGGGTTCGAGCCCCATTAGCCACCCCACCTATATCGGGGCGTAGCGCAGCCTGGTTAGCGCATCTGCTTTGGGAGCAGAGGGTCGTGAGTTCGAATCCCACCGCCCCGACCAAAATAAAAAGCCTGCTTCTTCAAAAGCAGGTTTTTTTATTTTGTCACATTAAATTCACACATTTACACGCTAAGGCCGTCTGAAATCTGTTCAGACGGCCTTTTGCTTTGCCTTTTGACTGCGCTTCGGTATTATAGCCGTTAATATATAAGTTTAATGAATGATGGAATGTATTATGTCCGAGTGGCCTTTGCCTGATTTTGAACAAAAAATCTGCCCGCCTGGCCGGCTTGCCGAACGCTTGGCCGCTTTGCCGCGCCCGCTGGTATTTACCAACGGTTGTTTCGATATTTTGCATCGCGGTCATGTAACTTATTTGGCGCAGGCGCGGGCGACTGGGGCAGCGATGATTCTGGCTTTGAATACCGATGATTCGGTCCGCAGCCAAGGGAAGGGTGATGACCGTCCGATTAATCCTTTGGAAAACCGCGCTGCGGTAGCGGCGGCTTTGGTGAGCGTGGATTTGGTAACGTGGTTCGATGAGGACACGCCGGCGGCTTTAATTGAATTGGTGCGGCCGGATGTTTTGGTTAAAGGCGGCGATTGGCCGGCAGATAAGATTGTCGGTTCGCAAGAAACGTTGATGCGCGGCGGCCGGGTGTATTCGATTCCATTTCTGTACCAAACTTCGACCACGCAAACGCTGGCAAAAATCCGCGCAACAGTGGCGGCGGAAAAATGAGCGGCATGAAGCCCCCGCATTGGCAGGTTTTGGCGGCACTTTCAGACGGCCTGCCGCAGCATGTTTCGCAACTGAGCCGTTTGGCCGGTGTGAAGCCGCAGCAACTCAACGGGTTTTGGCACCAAATGCCGCCGCATATCCGTGGCTTGTTGCGCCAGCACGACGGTCAATGGCGTTTGGTGCGGCGTTTGGCGGTATTTGAGGCCGAAGCCTTGCAGTGTTTGGCGAAGGAACACGGTTTTCAGACGGCCTTAAAACACGAATGTGTTTCCAGCAACGATGAGATTTTGGCGTTGGCGCGCGAATCGGCTCAAAAAGCGCACAAAGCCTTGTGTGTGGCGCATGTTCAAAGCAAAGGGCGCGGGCGGCAGGGACGCAGTTGGCAGCACCGTTTGGGTGAATGTTTGATGTTCAGCTTCGGTTGGGCATTTGATAAACCGCAGCACGAATTAAGCGCGCTGGCTTTGGTGGCGGCACTGGCCTGCAACCGTGCCTTGGCAAAACTGGGTTTGAACACGCAGATTAAGTGGCCGAACGATTTGGTGGTCGGGCGCGACAAACTCGGCGGCATTCTCATAGAAACCGTGCGTAATGGCGGTAAAACTGTGGCAGTGGTCGGTATCGGTGTGAATTTTGTGCTACCTAAAGAAGTGGAAAACGCCGCTTCGGTGCAGGCTTTGTTTCAGACAACCTCACAACGCGGTGCCACGGCCAACCAATTAATGAGTATTTTGTTGGCTGAATTAAACGGCGCGTTTGAAGCCTTTACGCACAGCGGTTTTGGTGTGATGTCGGGTGAATATCAGACGGCCAACCGCGATCACAACCGCGCGGTGATATTGCTGCAAGACGGTGTGGTAATTCATGAAGGTACGGTATCGGGCGTGAACGAACAAGGTGCGTTACGTTTGGCAACAGCGGCGGGCGGGAAAACCATTGTCAGCGGCGAAATCAGTTTGCGCCCGAACGACCATCCCGCGCCGCAAACCATCGTGCGCAACGAACGTTATTTGTTGCTTGATGGCGGTAACAGCCAATTGAAATGGGCGTGGGTGGAAAACGGTGCATTCGGCGAAGTCAGCCGTGCGCCTTACCGCGATTTGAGCCGCTTAGGCGAAGCGTGGCGCGAACGTTCGGACGGCCTGCTGAAAATCGTCGGTTGCGCCGTGTGCGGAGAAGCCAAAAAAGCCTTGGTGGCCGAACAATTGCAGCAGCCGGTCAAATGGCTGCCGTCAATGGCGCAAGGTTTGGGTGTACGCAATCATTACCGCTATCCGGCCGAACACGGTTCCGACCGTTGGTTCAATGCCTTGGGCAGCCGTCGTTTCAGCCAAAATGCCTGCGTGGTAGTAAGTTGCGGTACGGCAGTTACCATTGATGCGCTGACTGACGATAATCATTATCTCGGCGGCACCATCATGCCCGGCTTCCATCTGATGAAAGAAGCCATGGCCTTGAAAACCGCCAATCTCAACCGCCCCGTCGGCAAGGTATATCCTTTTCCGACGACTACGTCTAACGCTTTAGCCAGCGGCATGATGGACGCGGTGTGCGGTGCGCTGGTGATGATGCATGGACGTCTGAAACAAAAAATCGGTGTGGAAAAAGCAGTTGACATCATCATCACCGGCGGTGGTGCGGCTAAAGTGGTGCAGGCCTTGCCGGAAGCATTTGTTTTGGACAACACAGTCAAAATTGTCGATAATCTCGTCATTTACGGCTTACTCAACTGGATAGAACAAAAATGAAATGGTTATTCGCTGTGTTGGTTGCGCTTAATATCATCGTATTCGGGGGAATGGTAGCGCACCGCATGACAGAAAAGCAGCCTGAAGCAGCCAATGCGCTGCTTGAAGGCGGAACGCACGAATTGGCTCGGCCGGCTTCTTTGGAGCCGAAGCCTGCCATGCCGTCTGAAAATGCCGGGCCGGATTGGATTGTGGTACCGGAAAACAATGCCGATATTCCGGAGCCGGAATCGGAAGAGGCCATCGCCGCACGCAAGCAGAAAGAGCGTGAGGAAAAACTGGCGAAAGAGAAAAAGGCGCGTGAGGAAAAAGCCAGGCGTGAAAAAGAAGCGCAGCAAAATGGTGTGGAAGCGCGCCAAGTCCATGTTGAACAGGCCGATGCCCGGACGCGTCAATGTGTATCCGCCGCCACGGTTTCCATGGATGAAGACGATTACCACCGCATCAAAGGTTTGCTGACCCGTTGGCCGCATGCTGCCAGTCGCAGCGTAGAAAAACGCTCGGCGCAAAAAGGTGAAAATGCAGTGAACAAAACATTCCGCGTGTTGCTGCCGTCTGGCGGTGATGCCATGGCGCAGCTGGAAGCCTTAAATAACAAAGGTTTTACCGGCGTGGTATACAACGGTGAAATCAGTATGGGCGTGACACGCAGCCGTTCTGCCGCCCAAATCCTAATTTCACGTCTGTCCGGTGCCGGTTTCGGCGGTGCGCGCATTTTGGAACAGGAAGAAAAAGGCAGCACGCCCGACGGTACCTTGAGCGTATCGCGCATGACCGTCACCTTTATGGCGGTTGGTGAACATGAAGCGCAGGATATCCGCAACGTGGTGGGGCGTTACGGTCATTTGAATGTCCGATCCTGCCGTTGATAAAAGTATGACTGATTAAATGAATCATAACGGCATGGGGTAGGTCGGATTCTTGAATCCGATACTTGCTTAAAAAGCAGGGAAACCGTTTCAATTCAAGGTAGATCTGCCCTTGCGGGCAAATGTCGGATATGGGGTATCCGACTTGGCCTATGCGTTCGTTTTTAAGTGAATCAGCTATATGGCTAATGTCGTCTGAAAAGGGTTTGGCACGTTCAGACGTCCTTTTGTATGAAACCAGACCAACAAAAACACCTGACCCGCTGCAGTCACAACGGGTCAGGTGTTTTTCGGTTTTGAGTATCTGATAAAGGGAACAGTCAATATGTCGTATACGCACACTCCGATAAAGATGCCGGGCAAAATCAATCATTTGCCGACGAACCAAAGTTAAGGAAAAATAAAAGGGTTCATTCTGTTGTTTAATGGCTCGGTGCAGGACGCTGCCGAGTAAGGCTCATTATACGCTAATAATAACTATTATCAATAATAAAGTGGGCTTGTCAGGAAAATATTTAATAACTAATTGAATTTAATATAAATAAAATTTTAAATGTCAGATATTCAAATGCAAAAAACCGAATAACCGTAAACAATCAACGTAACCTAATCCTTTACAAATGCCGTATAATGCCATACCAATCTTTCCCCTGTTATCTTAAAAAGGCCGTCTGAAAACAATGCAGCAAACCTATTCTCATGTACAACGTGATTTGCTTGAAGCTAATCAACTCTCACCGGAATTGTTGGTCAAAAGCCTGAGCCTGATTGGCGCGTACCATGTCGATTATGCTGATATTTACTGCCAGCGCACGGCCTATGAAAGCTGGCATTTGGAAGAAGGCATGGTGAAGTCGGGCAGTTTTCAAATTGACCAAGGCGTCGGCGTGCGTGCCGTATCGGGTGACAAGACCGCCTTTGCCTATGCTGACAGCCTCAACATCGATTCGATTAACCGATCCGGCCAAGCCGTGCGCATGATTGGTGCGGCGGGGCGCGAACAGAGTATTCAAGTGCCGGGTGTAGTGTACGGCAAACCTGTGCATGCTGTTACCGACCCGATTGCCAGCTTGGATTCCGCAGCCAAAGTTGCCCTGCTTAATAAAATAGAAGCTTTGGCTAAAGCCGCCGACCCGCGCATTGTGCAAGTGATGGCCGGTTTGACCTGCGAACACGACATGATTTACATCGCCCGTTTGGACGGCAAACATGCCGCCGACATCCGTCCGATGGTACGCCTCAATATCAGCGTGATCGCCAAGCAGGGTGACCGCCGCGAGCAGGGCAGTTCGGGCGGTGGCGGCCGTTATGATTTGGGCTATTTCGATGAACAACGGGTGCGGAAATTTGTCGATTCTGCCGTCAGACAAGCCCTAACCAATCTCGAATCGCGTCCTGCGCCTGCCGGCGAAATGACCGTGGTATTGGGTAACGGCTGGCCGGGCGTATTGCTGCACGAAGCTGTCGGACACGGTTTGGAAGGCGATTTCAACCGCAAAGAAACCAGCGTGTTCAGCGGCCGCATCGGCGACCAAGTAGCCGCCAAAGGCGTGACTGTGGTGGACCAAGGCGACATCGCCGGCCGCCGCGGGTCGCTCAATATTGATGACGAAGGCAATGAAACCCGCAGCACCGTGTTGATTGAAGACGGTATTTTGGTCGGCTACATGCAAGACGAAACCAACGCGCGCCTGATGGGTGTGCCGGTCACAGGCAACGGCCGCCGTGAAAGCTACGCCGCCGCCCCTATGCCGCGTATGACCAATACCTTTATGGAAAACGGCGCATATGATCCTGAAGAAATCATCGCATCGGTCGATAAAGGGATTTACGCCGTCAATTTCGGCGGCGGTCAAGTCGACATCACCAGCGGCAAATTTGTATTTTCCGCATCGGAAGCGTGGTGGATTGAAAACGGCAAACTGCAATATCCGGTCAAAGGTGCTACCATCATCGGCAGCGGTTCGGAAGTATTGAAACATGTCTCCATGGCCGGTGATGACACCGCACTCGACAGTGGCGTGGGCGTGTGCGGCAAAGACGGCCAAAGCGTGCCTGTCGGCGTGGGGCAGCCAACCTTACGCATTGATGCAGGTTTGACCGTCGGCGGTAGCGAGATTTGAGGGTGAGGCCGTCTGAAGCGAATTGATTGAGATTTGATCGCGTGGCATTCCATGCCGGTTTGGGCGCAGCACTTTCGCCGGTATCGAATTTGAACATAAATCTGCAAACAGAAGAAGGGAAAGACTGCCTACGTCTGATTGCAGTCGAAGTGTGCAGCTATCGTTACCGGCGGTAAGCAGCGAAATCCTTTGGCTGAAACGGATGGTTTTTCTGTTACGATAAATGCGCGTTTGAAAATATTTGAATTCGAATAAGGGGAAAACCATAAACCCGAATATCCCGACCAGCAATCAAAATACCGCCAACCAAGAGCGCAACATTTGACCTATCCTTTGCTGCCGAAGTGGAAGCATTGGAGCGTGAACCGGTGATTGGGGATTCGGTTCACAACGTGGTGCGTTATGCTGATGGGCTGTTGTCAGACGCCAGAATCGAAGCGCGTACATTGGATGAAAAAAGACTGTACCGGATTCCAGTCCGATCGGCGGATTGGAAACCGAGATTGACGAATAAATCAAAGAATTTACAAAGGCTGTCTGAAACCAACGTTTCAGACAGCCTTTTTTTGGACTTCATGTTAAAATGCCGTCTGAATGAATAACTGTTGAAGAAATAATAAATGAACCAACAAATCCAACACGCATTACAACAGCTTAACCGGCTGATTTTAGGGAAAGAACAGGTTTTACAGCAATTACTCGCAGGCATTCTGGCAGGCGGGCATATTTTATTGGAAGATGTGCCGGGTGTGGGCAAAACCACGTTGTCGCAAGGCGTGGCGACAGTTTTGGGTTTGCGTTACCAGCGTGTGCAGTTTACCAACGACATGCTGCCGTCGGATTTGTTGGGTGTGAATATTTTCCGGCCAAACGAAGGTAAATTCGAGTTTCACCCCGGGCCGGTGTTTCATGAATTTTTGCTGGCTGACGAAATCAACCGTGCATCGCCGAAGCTGCAATCTGCCTTATTGGAGGCAATGGAGGAGCGGCAAGTATCGGTGGATGGCAAAACCTACGCATTGCCCAAGCCGTTTATCGTGATGGCAACGCAAAACCCGACCGAGCAGCTCGGTACGTTCCCTTTGCCTGAATCACAACTTGACCGCTTTATGATGCGCCTGAGCATCGGCTATCCGACAGTGGAAGCGGAAAAACAGCTTTATTTTCAAGGAAGCAGCCGTCATCTGATGACGCAGTTGCAGGCTGTATGCGATGCGAAGGCCTTGCACCAATGGCAGCAGCAGGCGGCGCAAGTGCGGTTTTCTCAGGCGGCTGCGGATTATGTGTTCCGCTTGGTACAGGCCACGCGCCAATCGGGGCGGTTTGTGATGGGCTTGAGCCCGCGTGCCGGTTTGGCGGTAGCGGACGCGGCTAAGGCGTGGGCGTTTATCCAGGGAAGAAACCATGTGTTGCCCGATGACATCAAGGCAGTGTGGGTGGCGATAGCGAACCACCGCGTCAAATCAGTGCAGCAGGGATTGGCTTCTTCCCAAATCTTAAGCGATTTGCTCAATCATGTGGCCGTCTGAAAGACATATGCCGCCGGTGTTGCCCGATGAAGCGGCAGCTTGGCGTAAGCTGCGTATCCGACCTACGCGCTTGGGTCTGGGTTTGGCTGTGATGGTGGCGCTGCTGTGGCTGGTGGGCTTGAATTATCAGGCGAACTTGGCTTATGTAGCGGCGTTTTGGCTGCTCGGCTTCATCATCATCGGCACCATGCAGAATGTGAACCAGTTGCTCGGTTTGCGGCTGGTGTGGCTGATGCCCGCTGAAATTTTTGTTGGTGTGCCGACTGTCTTGACCTTGCAGACAGAAGGCAAACTGCGCCGCCGTTGGCTGTGGGTGAAAGCAGACAATCAGGATAGTTGGCAGGAATGGCGTGTTTCAGACAGCCGTTCTTCCGTCGAATTGCCGTTGGAAGCGCATTTGCGCGGCTATGTTCGTTTGCCTGAGTGGCGGATTGCCAGCACTGCGCCTTTTGGAATTTGCACGGTAGAAGCCGTGTGGCAGGGGCAGAGCGACAAAGTGGCGTTTCCTGCCCCGGTGGCGCATGACGCGCCATACGCTTTTCATGCCGATGAAATCTGCGAAGCCTGTGCCGTGTTTGCCCGAAGCAGCGATGATTTGTCGCATTTGCAGCTGCATACCGACGGCACATCTTGGCAGCACATTGCATGGAAAGCTTACGCCAAAACCGGTCAAATGCTGGACAAACGCTTTGAAGCACAGGATCAGGGCAGCAGCCACATTATTTCTTACCGCGATTATCCGCAAGGAGCGGGGGTGGATGCATTGGCCGGCTGGCTGTGTTTCCGCGTGTTGGAAGCCGAACGCAGCGGTGCGCGCTATGAATTGGAATTGCCCAATCAGAATATCGTGCCGCAAAAAGGCCAGCGCGAGATGAGTTTGACTGCTTTGGCACTGTGGTAAGCAAACAAAAGGCCGTCTGAAAAGTGAATTCACTTTTCAGACGGCCTTGAGACCTTTTAAAATCCTTGTCTTTAGTATATTTTTTCGCGCTGCGTTTCTCGGGCGCTTGACTCTGTATCGTTGATTAAATGAATCATGACGACCTGCCACGTGTGTTCATTTTCTAAGTGAATCAGCTATATGCGATATGTTTGCGCGTTATGGATGCTATCGGTTGAACCGCACCCAAATCCGGGGTTTTGCAAAGGTCTCCGCTTTTTAATCAAACATTAAAACACGAATTTATTCAAAACTACCGCCAAACAAAACAGCGCGGAAACTGCCATACCTACTTTTAAAAACAACCAAGTACGCGATACGGTTTCATCGGTGACGGACGCTTCGATTCCGTCTTCTAACACGATTTCAGGATAGCGCACATCATTGCTGCTGACATACCAGCCGCCGTCGTCGCCGATGACTTTTGCCGACGGAAAGGCTTGGGCGATTTTAATCATCCGTTCTAAAAAAGCATTGCTCGGATTTTTTACGCGCAACTCACCGCCGCTGTATTCCATGATGCTTTCCTTAAAATCACAATGGTAGAAAAAATCGAAAATACCGTGGCGGTCGTGGCGGATTTTAAAGCCGAATTGTTCGGTTAAGACTTGGCTGACTTTGTCGAAATTCTGCAAATCTGAACAAGCTGCAGCCACATCGGCCTTATCACTGATAAACACCAGTTGGTTCATGTTTTCATTCCCGTAATGATTTAAAATTATTTATGGCAACATTATAACATAGTTTATGACACCAATAAACCGAATATCTTATATTTAATACCGTCTGTCAAGATCTAACGCTGATATAATGGCAAAAATCGAATGAAAAGGCCGTCTGAAATGACTTTAGAGCAATGGTTGCGCCAATCGGCGCTGCCGAAAAACGAAGCGCGTATGTTGCTGCAATACATCAGTGGTTATTCGCGTGTGCAGTTGATTACGCAAGGCGATGCTGAGATGCCGTCTGAAATGGCGGCTAAATTGGCTGTAGTGGCACAACGCCGTCTGAACGGCGAGCCGATGGCCTATATTTTGGGCGAACGCGAATTTTATGGACGGATGTTTGCCGTCAACCGGAATGTCTTGATTCCGCGTCCAGAAACCGAACATTTGGTCGAAGCGGCAATGGCGCGTTTGCCACAAGGCGGCCGGGTTTGGGATTTGGGTACGGGCAGCGGCGCGATTGCCGCGACCATTGCACTCGAGCGGCCGGATGCGCAGGTGCGGGCTTCCGACATCAGCAGCGGTGCCTTGGTTATTGCAAAAATGAATGCACAAAATTTGAACGCGTCTGTAGAATTTGCTTCAGGCCCGTGGTTTGATGTCGACAGGCCGTCTGAACCGTACAACTATGATGTGATTGTATCGAATCCGCCGTATATCGAAGCCGATGACGAACATTTGTTGCAGGGTGATTTGCGTTTTGAACCGCAAAGAGCACTCACCGATTTTTCAGACGGCCTGAGCGGCATCCGCGAATTGGCCGCCGGTGCACCAAAGTATTTGAAATCCGGCGGCTGGCTGCTGCTGGAACACGGCTGCAATCAAGGCGAAGCAGCGCGCAGGATTTTGACGGCAAACGGATTCGCCCAAGTGGAAACGTTGCCGGATTTGGCCGGGCTCGACCGCATTACTTTAGGCCAACGGCTTGCATGATTTCAGACGGCCTGCAATCAGACAGGCCGTCTGAAAGTTATCTGTGGTAAATATTTCTGTTTGCCGGTTTGTCGGGGGCCTTCTTTTGCTGAATCCATGGGAACGAATTACATGGAAACAGTCATAATACGCATACGTTTAGTATCGCATGTATCGTGAAAACGACCTGGCAGAAGGAGGACTGACATGACTTCATACAAAAAATATTGTGCCGTGGCGTTGATGTCGGCGGCGTTGGTGTTGCCAAGTACCGCCGTACACGCGCGTGGCACATCGGATCAAACCAAAGCCGCGTTGGTCGGCGCGTTGGTCGGCGACGGCAAAAGTATGTTGCTCGGTGCAGCGGCAGGCAGCTTGGCCGGTAATGCGTATGCTTAATACAATAAAAAAACATGGATCAAAAAGACCATCGTGGCTACCGTTATGCCAAAGTGTCCAACAAAAAGTACAAGAAATACAAAAAATATTCGAAATCCCGCCGTCATCATTATGATTGGGACGGATAAATCTGCAACCATGTCTGTATGAATAAATATACGGTTGGGTTTGGTTCTAAACCTGAGACCTTCGCAAAACCTTTCCCAACGGATAAAAGGTTACTATGATTACCAAATAACCCAACCTTTTCCCAAACCCCTAAAATCCCCTAAATTCCTTTGAAACCGGATTTTAGAGGATTCTCCCCATGGGCCGCTTTTTCAAACAAACCGCCGAAGCTGTGATTGCCAAGCATACCGGCCACTTTCCATTGCTTAAAGCCCACATCATTACCGGTTTTCGGCAACCGTTATCCCGAACAGCAAAAAGCCGTTATGCCCGTCACAACGGCAGCCGTCCCCCTTGTTCATGACTGTCCGTGTCCAACGCCGTTTTACCCGGCCGATGGCACAGCCTATCCGACCCCGGACACAGCACCGTTACCCGTAGGCTTTTAACGCTGCCGCGGTTTTGACGAACCCCCACAGCACACTCTGCCGCTACCGTAACCGGCTGGCGCAAAACAATACCCTTTCCGAACTGTTGGATTCGATTAACCGCCAACTGGCCGGGAAAAGGCTTAAAAATCCAAAGTACCAAAGCTGCCGTTATTATCCAAACCGCCGACCGACGATAAGCAGTGACGAGGGATTGAAACCGATGAAAACGGCGTATCTTCAGAAAGCACACCCGGTAAAGATAAGATGCCCGCCGGGTAAAGAAAGATGGTAAGTTCTCCTTCGGCTGCAAACAACACACCCGTACCGACGATAAAGGTTATCTCGAAAAGCGGCACATCAGTCCTGCAGACGGACACGGGTGCAACCACTTCGAACTGCGGTTTAGCGATATTGCCCGAGGTGTCAGGGTTAATACAGCGTGTCTTCAGAAAACACACCCAGTAAAGACAAAGCCGACGATAAAGGTTATGGCGGCAAAGCCGACCGGGCGCTGTTTCACAGCAAAAAACTTTCAGACGGCATGATACGTAAAACGTACAGAGGCCGTCCGTTAACCGAAGAAGATAAGAAATAAGCCGTTGCCGAAAACGCGTTATGTCATGGAACAGCGTTTCGGGACGCTGCGCCGTACATTCCATCCAACCGTGCTTCTTATTTCGGATTGCTGAAAGTCGCAGCGCAAAGGTATTTGAAAGCAATTTGTGCCAACCTAACTAAAGTCTGCCAGCAGGCTCCGTGTGCCTGCTGCGGCCTGAAAGGGTAAATACGCCCTGAAGACAGGGAATACGGGGGCGGTAGGGCGTTGGACATGAGAAAAAGCCTACTTAATGACCTAAGTCAGCTTTTTTGATTAAGGCTTTGCAAAGGGTTTGGGGGTATGGGCATTCCACAGAAAGTTGGTTGGCGTCAGGCTTCTTGATCGCTGTTCATGTGCGTCATTACCGTTTTAAAACGGTAATGACGCAGCTTACATATGCCAAGATTTCGTAAATATAGTGCTACGGCAAAAAATAGTGCTACGGCAAACCAGTAATCAATATCAAGGCCATTGATTGTATGTTTCATACTAAATCAGGCTGAACCAATAAAACAGTGTCCGTCATAATCGGATACCGGCCCGATAATCCGGCCATTGAGATTCAGCCATATTGTATTGAAATTCGAAACTTATATTTCATCAACAGTCAGCCGATTGCATATCATGGCTGAAAATCACTAAGCCGAATGACTGGGTTATCGGGTCGGGACCTGATTATGACGATATGAGGTTGATTCGATTTTTTAAAGGCCTCAAGCTTTCAATGCGGCCGCTTTTTTTGCCAAACGGGTAATGGTGGCCCAATCTTGGTTTTTCACGGCATCTTTCGGGGTCAGCCATGAGCCGCCGACACACAAGACGTTCGGTAATGCCAAGTATTCCGGTGCGCTTTCCAAAGTAATGCCACCAGTCGGGCAGAAGCGGATGTCGGGATACGGACCGTAAAGTGCTTTGAGCATGGCTTTGCCGCCGACTACTTCGGCAGGGAACAGTTTCAATGTGTCGATGCCGTGTTCCAGTGCCAATTGTACTTCGCCCGGTGTGGCCACGCCCGGAATCAATGGAATGCTGCTTTGTTGGCTGGCTTTGGCCAAGGCTCCGTGCAAACCCGGGCTGATGGCGAATACCGCACCGGCATCTTCCACGGCTTTGAGTTGTTCGGGGTTGGTAACCGTACCTGCGCCGACGATGGCATTAGGTACTTCTCTGGCAATCAGGCGGATGGCGTCAACGCCGACCGGCGTGCGCAAGGTAATTTCCAGCGTCGGAATGCCGCCTTCAACCAAGGCATGTGCCAAGTCAACGGTAGTGGATAAATCGTCGATCGCCATCACAGGGATAACCGCACCTGCACTTAAGATTCCGCGTGGGCTGAATGTTGCAGACATGTTTTTTCCTTGAAAGTAAGTTTACTTCGTTAATGGGTTTCAGACGGCCTTGAATATAAATCAACAGGCCGTCTGAAAGGTATTCAGGCGAATTCACCGCCAAAACTCATGGCGCCGGTTTCTGCCGAGCTGGTCATGCTGCGGAAGTTGGCAAACAGTTCGCGGCCGCAGCCTTGTTGGTTGTCACTCAAATCAATTTGCCCGACTTCGCGTGCCGCCCATTCGGTTTCGTTGATTAAAACGTTTAATTCGCCTGTAATCGAATCAAAGCGGATTAAATCGCCGGTGCGGATTTTGCCAATGCCGCCACCCATCAGGGCTTCAGGGGTCATATGGATGGCTGCCGGTACTTTACCTGAAGCGCCTGACATGCGGCCGTCGGTCAAGAGCGCAACTTGGAAGCCGCGGTCTTGCAAAATACCCAAAGGCGGGGTAAGTTTATGCAATTCAGGCATGCCGTTTGCGCGTGGGCCTTGATAGCGCACCACACATACGAAATCGCGCTCAAGTTCACCACGGTCAAAGGCTTCCAATACTTCCCGTTGGTCGTTGAACACGATGGCAGGTGCTTCAATTACGCGGCATCCTTCGCGGATGGCGGATACTTTGATCACACCTCGACCGATGTTGCCTTGCATCAGGCGCAAACCGCCGTCAGGCGAGAACGGATTGTCGATTTTACGCAGAATGTCGCTGTTGCCGCTTTCAGTCGGAGCTTCACGCCATTCCAGTTTGCCGTCAATCAAGAACGGCTCTTGAGTGTAGTGGCGCATGCCGCGGCCGACTACGGTGTCGACATCGTCATGGAGCAAGCCTGCGTCCAACAGTTCGCGAATCACAAACGGCAGGCCGCCGGCTGCGGCGAAGTGGTTCACGTCGGCTTTGCCGTTCGGGTACACGCGAATCAGCAATGGAATGATGGAGGAGATTTCGTCAAAATCATCCCAGTTAAGAATCACACCGGCCGCACGCGCCATGGCCACTAAGTGCATGGTGTGGTTGGTCGATCCGCCGGTGGCCATCAGGCCGATCAGTGCATTGATGAATGATTTTTCAGTGAGCATTTCACCCAAAGGCATGGCGGTGCCGTTGCGGATGCCTTGTGCCAAGTGGGCGGCACCGTAGCGGGTAAGCGCTTCGCGCAAATCGGTATAAGGATACACGAACGCGGCAGCCGGTAAATGTACGCCCATCATTTCCATCATCATTTGGTTGGAATTGGCAGTGCCGTAGAAGGTACAGGTGCCCGGGCTGTGGTAAGAGCCCATTTCGCTTTCGAGCAAGGCATCGCGGCCGACTTTACCTTCGGCAAACAATTGGCGGGTACGCGCTTTGTCTTTATTGCTGATGCCGCTGGCCATCGGGCCGGCCGGCAGGAAAACCGCCGGAACATGGCCGAACGCCAAGGCACCAATCATCAGTCCGGGTACGATTTTGTCGCACACGCCCAAATACAGGCCGCCGTCGAACATTTGGTGCGACATGCCCACAGCCGTGCTCATGGCAATTACGTCGCGTGAGAACAAAGACAATTCCATGCCGGCATAACCTTGGGTAATGCCGTCACACATGGCCGGTGTACCGCCGGCTACTTGCGCGGTGGCATCGTTTTTCCGGACTTCGTTCTTAATCCAATCGGGGAAATCTTTGAAAGGTTGATGCGCCGAAACCATGTCGTTGTAAGCGGTGATGATGCCTAAATTCGGCACGGTTTCCTGCAGCATTTCGATTTTGATGCTTTTGGGCATGGAAGCATAGCCGTGCGCGAGATTGCTGCAACCCAATTGATTGCGCTCCAAGCGGCCTTGTTGTTTGGCCGCATGGATTTTGGCTAAATATTTGGCGCGCGTTTTTTGGCTGCGGTCGATAATACGCTGGGTAATTTCCGAGAGTTTGGGGTGGGTAGGAGTGTGGCTCATGTATGGCTCCTTTTTTGGTCGTCCTGTACGACTCGATTTTAGATTTTATGTGGGCGGCTGAGAGGCCGCCTGAAAAGAATTGAAGCTGATTTGCCTGATATTATAATACAAATATTGTAATATTGTTACATTTAATCTGATTTGGCGGCATGGAAATTTGATGCAAGTCTTGGTTTTGGTTGTTTGTAAGAAATTGTAATTACGAATGTGTTAAAACCTTAAACTGGGTCAAATAATTTCTGAAAATGGAGATAGACAAAATCTGTAGCGGTGTGTAGTATTACTACTAAATTTACTGGTTTCGCTGGATTATCAATGGGCAAAACCCGGCCGGGTCTTCAATATGATTTGGTATGCATCTGATTTTACGCGGATTTTCACGTTAAGGTTTGTGGGTTTTATAAAAATTTTTAAATGGCATTAAGCCTCTTCTTGATGAAAGATGAAACAATGAGTATTCAAACAAATTTTGATTTGGTGTTGTTCGGTGCGACAGGCGACTTGGCCATGCGCAAATTGCTGCCTTGTCTGTACCAGGCGCATGTTGCCGGATTGTTGCATCCGCAAGGGCGCATTTTAGGTGTGAGCCGCAGCGAAATGGACACCGAAAGCTTTTTGGCTAAAGTTGAAACCAACTCGAAAATCCATGTAAAACAGAATTTCTCCGATGAGCAATGGGCATCTTTCATCAAGCGTATCGAATATCTCACAGTTAACGTGACCTGCCCTGAAGACTTTGCCGCTTTGGGTAAAAAAGTCAAATCCCGCGTTGAAACCGAAAGCGTGGTGGTTTACCTGTCTACTGCGCCGAAATTCTTTGCCCAAGCCTGTGAAAATCTGGCTTCAGTGGGCTTGAATGCCGACAATGTGCGCGTGGTACTGGAAAAACCGCTGGGCACTGATTTGGTATCTTCGCAACAAATCAACAACGATGTCGGCGAATACTTTAAAGAAGAGCAAATCTACCGCATCGACCATTATCTGGGCAAAGAAAGCCTGCAAAACGTTTTGGCATTGCGCTTTGCCAACGTGATGTTTGAATCGATGTGGAACAACAAATACATCAAGAGCGTACAGCTGACGATTGCCGAACAATTGGGCGTGGAAGAGCGTGGTGAGTTTTACGACATCACCGGCGCATTGCGCGACATGGTGCAAAACCACTTGATGCAAATGCTGTGTATGACTGCGATGGAACCGCCGAAAAGCTTGGATGCCGATGATGTGCGTGATGAAAAAGTGAAAGTCATCAAAGCGTTGAAGCCGCTGACCATTGAATCGGTTAATGATAACGTAGTGCGCGGCCAATATGCGGCTGCCGGTGAGATGAAAGGCTATTTGCAGGAATTGAACGTCCCGGCTGAAAGCTTCACTGAAACTTATGTCGCCATCAAAGCCGAGATTGAGAACGAACGTTGGCAAGGCGTGCCGTTTTATCTGCGTACCGGCAAACGCATGGCTGACAAAGTGGCTGAAATCGTATTGAATTTCCATGATTTGGACAACCATATTTTTCCAAACAGCAAACCGCTGGCCAACCGCTTGGTGATTGAGTTGCAGCCGTTTGATTCCGTGCGCTTGTGTGTGCAAGTGAAAACACCGGGTACGGGCAATCATGTTGAAGTCACGCCGATGACCATTGATTTGGATAAACAATTGGAAGGCCGCCGTCCGGAAGCATACGAGCGCCTGTTGCTGGATGTGATTAACGGCAATTTGGCCTTGTTCAACCGCCGTGACGAATTGGAAGCCGCATGGGAATATGTGATGCCGATTCTGGACAATTGGGCGCAAAACACCCAGGCACCACACCGCTATGCCGCCCATTCGTGGGGGCCTGACGCGGCACGCGAGTTGTTGGCGCGTGAGGGCGACAAATGGCATGAAGATCAGTAATTGCGTTTCAGACGGCCTTGATTGATTAAGCCGTTGGAAAAGGCCGGATTGTAGGCACTTTTTATACGGAACCGCTTTTGTCTTTTTTTTGCCGAAATAATTATTTTTGGATTTTCAGGTATCGTCAAAAGCTATTCGGCTTTGCCGTGCTGCCCGGCTTCTTTGCAAGATGCAAAAATCCCCAAACGGGTCTTCAGGCAAAAACAAAAAGGGCAAACAATGCCGGAATTTCCTACAATTTAAGGCCGTCTGAAAATGCGTGATCGGTTTGAAGTAAAATACTTCAGATGGCCGGATGATCAAATCATCAGGCAGGCCGTCTGAAACCACCACAAAGGGTGACGGCCCGTCTTGATTCGGTCAGGATTTCAGACGGCCTATCGAAATTAAAAGCCGTCCGAAAAAAAGGAGCGCACTATGTTTACTTGGCACGAATATGAAAATGCAGCGTTTACTGCCCGCGCGCAAGCCGATGCGGTGGCCATCAGGCTGCAAAATGTTTTGGATGAAAAAGGCAATGCGGTGTTGGCGGTATCCGGCGGCCGCTCGCCGATTGCTTTTTTTGAAGCCTTGTCGCAAAAAGACTTGGATTGGGCGAATGTGAGTGTCGGTTTGGCAGACGAGCGGATTGTGCCGACCAATCATTCCGACAGCAACACGCGCCTGGTGCGCGGACATTTGTTGCAAAACAAAGCAGCGGCAGCCCAATGGATTCCGATGGTGGAGGACGGGAAAGCCGAAATTGAATTACAGCCGAAAGCTGTAGTAGATTATGCGCTGAAACAATACAAACATCCTGACGTGCTGGTGCTGGGTATGGGCGGTGACGGTCATACGGCTTCTCTGTTCCCGTACGCGCCGCAATTGCCGGAGGCAATTAATCTGGAAAACAACCTGACCCTGATTCACACCACACCGGTCACTGCAGCGCACGAGCGTGTAAGCATGACTTTGGATGCGATTTTGAACACGCCGAATGTGTTTTTGGCCATTCAGGGCACGGATAAAAAAGCCGTGTTTGACAAAGCGGCGGAAAAGCCGAATGCCGATTATCCTATCAGCCTGATTTTGAATAACGAAAGAGTGGATTGCCATGTCTTCTACACCAACTGATTTCCCACGTCTGGTCGCCGACATCGGCGGCACCAACGCCCGTTTTGCGCTTGAAGTTTCGCCGCAGCAAATTGAACAGGCGCATGTGCTGCCGTGTAGGGATTACGACACCATCATCGATGCCGCACGCGAATATTTCCGCTTGACCGGCCATCCGAATGTCGCCCATGCTGCGGTGGCGATTGCCAATCCGATTGTGGGCGACTGGGTTCAGATGACCAATCACCATTGGGCGTTTTCCATCGAAACCACCCGTCAGGCATTGGGTTTGGAAACCTTGATTTTTCTGAATGACTTTACCGCGCAAGCCTTGGCAGTGACGCAGACCGAAGATAAAGATTTGGTACAAATCGGCGGCCAATGTCCGGCCGAGCATCAACCCAAAGCAGTCATCGGCCCCGGCACAGGTTTGGGTGTGAGCGGCTTGGTACACAGTCCGGCCGGTTGGGTGGCTTTGGCGGGCGAGGGCGGTCATACCAGTTTTCCACCGTTTGACGATATGGAAGTGAACATCTGGCAATACGCCAAAAACAAATACGGCCATGTCTCTGCCGAGCGTTTCTTGAGCGGTGCGGGTTTGAGCTTGATTTACGAAGCCTTGGCCGTCAAAGAAAAAGCCAAACCGAGCAAGCTGACGCCGTCTGAAATCACTAATCGTGCTTTAAGCGGCACATCGCCTTTGTGCCGTCAAACCTTGGATATCTTTTGTGCCATGTTGGGCACGGTGGCATCCAATCTTGCGCTGACCTTGGGTGCGCGTGGCGGCGTGTATTTGTGCGGCGGCATCATTCCGCGCGTATTGGAATACTTTAAAAACTCGTCATTCCGCAGCCGTTTTGAAAACAAAGGCCGCTTTGAGGCTTATCTGGCCGCCATTCCGGTATTTGTCGTTTTGAGTGAATTCCCCGGCATTACCGGTGCGGCCGCGGCCTTGGACAATCATTTGAAAAACGTTTTAAGCAAATAAATCGGCAATGCGGAAAAACAGTCTGCCACATTTTCGATAACAGATAGGAATTACCATTATGTTAAGTAAAATTAGTGAGTCATTGCCGAATTTGTCCGGCGCGGAACGTAAAGTTGCCGAATCTGCATTGGCTGAACCGAAATGGTTTGTGCATGCGGCTGTAGCCGAAATCGCCGAGCGCGCTTCAGTCAGCCAGCCGACAGTAATCCGTTTCTGCCGCAGCTTGGGTTATAAAGGTCTGCCGGAATTCAAATTGGCTCTGTCGGCCAGCATCGGTCATGAAGGCATGCCTTATGTGCATGAAGAACTGAATGCCGACGACGACATGAACAACGTGGTGGAAAAGGTATTGGGCAATGCCGCTGCTTCTTTATTGGGCGAGCGTCGTTACCTGAAAGAGGCGGAGTTGGAAAATGCCATCGCTACCTTGATGCATGCCCGCCGCGTTGAGTTTTACGGCGTCGGTAATTCTGGCATTGTGGCTCAGGATGCGCAGCATAAATTTTTCCGTTTCGGCATTTCAACCGTCGCCTACGTGGACACCCACACCCAACTGATGGCGGCATCAGTGTTGACCGATAAAGACGTTTTGGTGGCGATTTCCAATACCGGTTCATCGATTGAATTGCTGGATGCGGTCAGCATTGCCAAGCAAAACGGTGCCGCCGTGATTGCGGTGACCCGTGCCGAATCGCCGCTGGCACAATTGGCCGATTGCGTTTTGAGCGTGGCCACGCAGGAAAACGCCGAGCTTTACACGCCGATGGTGTCGCGTTTGCTGCAATTGGCCGTGATTGACATTTTGGCTATCGGCTTGGCTTTGCGCTTGGGCGATCAAGCCAGCCTGCAACTGCAAAAAAGCAAAAGAAGTATTCACAATAAACACGTTGAATATGGTAGGGACTAAAAATCATGAAATACCTTCACGACTTACCAAGCTGGTCGAAATTGTGGAAACATTTTGATCAAACCAAAACCGACCACATGCGCGCCATGTTTGAGCAAGACCCAAAACGTGCCGAACGTTACTGGTTGCAGGTGGGCGGTTTGACCCTTGATTATTCCAAAAACCGCATCAATGACGAAACTGTGTCGTTACTGCTCGATTTGGCACGCGAAGCCGGTGTGCCCGAGCGTATTAAACAAATGTTTCACGGTGAAAAAATCAACTTAACTGAAGACCGCGCAGTGTTGCACATTGCTTTGCGTAACCGTACCAACTCCCCGATTGTCGTAGATGGCGAAGACGTTATGCCGAAAGTCAACCATGTGTTGCGCCGCATGGGCGAATTTGCGCATGAAGTGCGCAGTGGTAACTGGTTGGGCTATACCAATCAAGTGATTACCGATGTGGTCAATATCGGCATCGGCGGTTCGGATTTAGGCCCTTTGATGATGTGTACTGCGCTGAAACAATACGGTCATCCGCGCATGCGCATGCATTTTGTATCTAACGTTGACGGCTCGCAATTGCGCGATGTGTTGGAAAAAGTGCATCCTGAGACCACGCTGTTTATCATTGCTTCCAAAACCTTCACCACCCAAGAAACCCTGACCAACGCCTTAACCGCACGCGAATGGTTCTTGGCGCATGCAGGAGACGAAAGCGTGGTGGCAAAACACTTTGTGGCTGTATCGAGCAATAAAAAAGCCGTGTCTGAGTTCGGTATCGATACTGCCAATATGTTTGAATTTTGGGATTGGGTTGGCGGCCGTTACAGCCTTTGGTCGGCGATCGGCTTGCCGATTATGCTGTTTTTGGGTGAAGAAAATTTCATCGAAATGCTCAACGGCGCACACCTGATGGATCAGCATTTCTACAACACACCACTGGAACGCAACATGCCGGTGATTCTGGCTTTAATCGGTATTTGGTACATCAACTATTATGGTGGCGGCAGCCATGTGATTGCGCCGTATGACCAACATCTGCACCGCCTGCCGAAGTTTATCCAACAGCTTGACATGGAAAGCAACGGCAAACAGGTAACACTTGACGGTCAAGCCGTGAAGTATGAGACCTCGCCGGTTATTTGGGGTGAAACCGGTATCAACGGCCAGCATGCCTTTTTCCAATTGCTGCACCAAGGCACGCACATCACGCCGATTGACCTGATTGCCTCCTTGGAAAAACGCAGCAACTTACGTGGCCACCATGAAATCCTGTTGGCTAACGTATTTGCCCAAGCCGAAGCCTTTATGCGCGGTAAAACACCGGAAGAAGCGCGTGCCGAATTGCAGGCACAAGGCTTAGACGAAGCGCGCATTGAAGAATTAGTGCCGCACAAAACCTTCTCTGGCAACCGCCCGGCCAACTTAATCCTGATGGATAAAGTCAACCCGCGCAACATGGGCAGTCTGATTGCTTTGTATGAACACAAAACCTTCGTGCAAGGCACCATTTGGGGGATCAACAGCTTCGACCAATGGGGCGTGGAATTGGGCAAGCAATTAGCCAAAACTATTTTGGCGGAATTGACCGGCGAAAGCGAACTGCAAAAACACGACAGCTCTACCGAGCGTTTGATTCATCTGTATTTGAATACCAATAAGTAATTCAGTATCGATTAAAGCAAGGCCGTCTGAACAATATTGTTCAGACGGCCTGTTTTGATTGAAGTAAGACATTGGAAAAAATGGCTGTTTGAATAAAAACAGCGGATTAACTTAGGGTTTAAGAAGCAAACTCATAAAACTTTATGGTAAGCTTCTGATATCTATATTAAAAACAAGTACCCAAAGTCCGGTAAACTTTCTGAGCAGAAATTCCGGCAAATATTACACCTTTCTGCCTCAGGTTTGACTGCTTCCGACACAGCCGGATTAACGGCTGCCAGTGTCCGAAGTGCCAACAACCCGTTCCCCAAACT